>NZ_JAOSIR010000015.1:0-13029 GCF_030586865.1 Candidatus Phytoplasma crotalariae | reverse complement strand
TCTGGACTGTCCGTTGTAAGCAACTTCCGGAACAGGTCTCATTATTACCTCAATTTTCCTTCTTAGGCCATCTCAGGCTTCTCCCTAGAATTATTCGGTGGCGAAGTCTTTTTGACTAATTTGCTTTTGTCGCAACTCGCTTTTATGGTCTGCTCTAATCTGACATTCTTTCGTTTGCCAAACCAACCATCTCCTTGCAGGGTTTATCGGCCCTGGCTATTGGTTAGATAGCACGAAATTTAGGCCTCTTTGGCGCCCTCATTTAAATGATGAGCTGTCATAATATAACGAGTTTTATATTGGACAGCTATTTTTTGCAAATATAATTTTCGAGTTAAACTAGCTTGATTTTGAAAATTTTTATTTTCCAAACTTAATTCAAAGTAATAAAAAGGTATTTTACGTAATTGACAATATTCATTTACTAAAACTTTATCCTGATAAGAACTTTCTCTTTTTAAATGATTAAAATGAACTACAATTATTTGAAATTTTCTAGAATATAAATAATCTAATAAAGTCATAGAATCAACACCACCGCTGATCGAAAGAATATATTTATATTCTTTTTTTAATGACATTGCTAATGATAATAAAAACATAAACTTCAATTATCTTCCTTAGATAAAAATGATAAACTTAAAATATTTAATTGCTTTTGAGTGACAGTAGCAGGAGTCTGCAACATTAAATCTTGTGCTGTTTGAGTTTTAGGAAAAGCAATAACATCTTTAATATTATCTGTATCAGTCAATAACATAACAATTCGATCTAAACCTAAAGCAACGCCACCATGAGGAGGTGTGCCATATCGCAAAGCTTCCAAAAAAAAACCAAATTGTTTATGCATTTCTACTTCAGAAAAACCTAATGTATGAAATATTTTTTTTTGGTAATCATATTGATAATTTCTTAAAGATCCACCACCAATCTCATAACCATTCCAAACCAAATCATATGCACATGCTTTTGCCTCATGAGGATTTTGGTCCAAAATTAAATAATCTTCTGGTTTGGTAAAAGGATGATGCATAGCTTTATATTTATTTTCTATATCATCAAAAATTAATAAAGGAAAATCTATGATCCACAATAAAGATAATTTTTGATCATCAATTAAATTTAAATCTTTCGCTAATTTATTTCTTAAAAAACCTAAAGCTTCATAAACGCTATAAGATTTTCCCATAGATGAATCGAATACAAAAAAACAATATTCATTATTTTTTAAAAAATTTAATTCTTTATTTAAAGAATTAACCAAATTACCTTGAATTTTATCATCAATTTTAATTAAATAATACAAATCTAATTGATATTGATTTTTAATCCAATGACAATATTGTAAAATTGTTTTTTTATTTAATAAGGATTTTTCTGATAAAATGAATCTAATACCTAAAATATGAAATTTATTGATAATTTCTGATGATATTACAGATAAATTGAAAAAATTTGTCAAATTTTCTATACATAAATCAAATCTTAAATCAGGTTTATCGGAACCATATTTTTTCATAGCTTGATCATAAGTTAATCTAACAAAAGGTTTCTCAATTTCATAATGTTTAAAATTTTTAATTAAACATATCATAATTTTTTCTACTAAATTCATAATTTCTTCTTGAGACCAAAAAGAAATTTCTATATCAACTTGGGTAAATTCTGGCTGACGATCCGATCGCAAATCTTCATCACGAAAACAACGTGCTATTTGAAAATATTTTTCAAATCCAGCAATCATATATAATTGTTTAAATAATTGGGGGGATTGAGGTAAAGCATAAAAAGATTCAGGATACAAACGCGAAGGTACTAAATAATCCAAAGCTCCTTCAGGTGTAGATTTTGCTAATATAGGAGTTTCTAATTCGAAAAAACCCTGAGATATCAAAGTTTGACGTATATTTTGAGTAATATAATGTCTTTGTAACAAATATTGTTTTTGTTTTTCTTTTCTTAAATCCAAGTAACGATATTTTAATCTGTGACTTTCATTACTAATATTTTTATCTTCCACTACCAAAGGTAAGGGTTGCGCTTCTGATAAAACATATAATTGACTTATTACAATTTCGATATCACCAGTTTTTAAATTAGGATTTTTATTAATTCTTTCTACTACTAGACCTTTAACTTCAATAACAGTTTCTATTGGTATTTTAGATATTTCTAAATATTGCGGATGATTTTGTTCTATAACTAATTGTATTAATCCTGATAAATCTCTCAACATTACAAATATTTTATTTCTGAAATTGCGTTTACGAGCAATCCAACCTTTTAAAAAAACCCGTTCACCTTGATTTTTTAAATTAATTTCATTATTATTATAGCTATATTTACTCATTACGATTGTAAAGTTAACTCCTTTTTCAAAAAAGTAATAATATTATTTAAATTCACATTATAAATTATTTGGGTAGTAGTATTTTTAACTGTCACATAACTTTCTTTTAATTCTTTAGTTCCCATAAAAATAAGATAATTAGGTTTTAATTTTAAAGCTTTTTTAATACATTTAGTTAAATTAATTCCGTTATTATTATAAATAATTTCAGCATGAATATTATTTTGACGTAATTTTTGAATTAATCTAAAAGCTTCATAATTAACTGAATAATCTACTGACAAAACACAGACATCTAATAGTTTAAAATTAATATTTTTCCAAAAATTATTATACTGTAAAGCCAACATAAATCGTTCTATACCGATAGCAAATCCTATAGCTTTAATCTTTTTTTTACTCCCGAAATGATAAATTAAATCATTATAATTACCGCCACCACCTAAAATTAATTCAAAAGATTCTTCATTAGATATCGGTAATACAATTTCAAAAACTATATCGGTATAATAATCTAATCCTCTAACTAAAGTGGGATCAACATAAAAATTAATATTTTCTTTTTTTAATAATGATAAAAATATTTCAAATTGATTTTTAAGAGATGAATCTAAAAAATTTAAAATTAATGGGGCTTTTTTTAAAAAAATTTTATTTTGACAAATTTTACAATCAAAAATCCTTAAAATATTAAATTGCTTACGTTTTAAACATAAAGAGCATAAATCTGATGAAAAATTTTGTAAATAATCAGAAAAAATTTTAATAAAATTTTGACGCGTTTGTGTATTACCCAAATGATTAATTTTAATTTTTGCTTGAGTTAAATTAAAAAAATTTAAAATTTCATTAACTAAACAAAAAATTTCTAATTCAGATAAATCATGATAATTACCTAACATTTCGATACCTATTTGATGAAATTGACGATATCGGCCGAATTGAGGTCTTTCATATCTAAAAAAAGGACCACAATAATAAAATTTATAAATATCATCGAAATTATAAAACTTATTCTCTAAATAACTACGAACGATACCAGCAGTTCCTTCCGGTCTTAAAACAATCTTGCGACCTTTTTTATCTAAAAATTGATAAGTTTCTTTGTTAACCATTTCAGAATAAGGTGTAGCATGATAAAAAATATCATGATACTCTAAAATAGGAGTACGTATTTCTTGAAAATGATATTTCTCCATAATTTTTTTTAAATTATTTTCTACAAATTTTAAATTTAACATTTCTTCTTGAAAAAAATCTTTAGTACCTTTAATTTTTTTAATATTCATAACTAATTTTAATATTCCTTTTGAACAATCAGTATATACAAAAATTAAATTATTATAATTTATTTTTTGTATTTTAAACCAAAAAAATAATAAATTGAATTATTCATTTTTCTTTAAACATACTGACGTTTTTTATTTTTATAATAAACCTCTTTAATCATCCCTGCGCCTAAACAAATATCTTCATAATAAAAAGCACATATTTGACCAGGCACTACTACTTTAATTTCTTTAAAAAAAATTCTTAATTGTTGTTGATTAATCCAATAAATTTTTACTTCTTGTTCGGGTTGTCGATAACGAAATTTCGATTTTAAAATCATAATATTCGGGTATTTAAAAGATTTATAATCTCGCCAGACAACATTAATAATTAATGCAGAATCACTATATAAATATATACTTTCAGAATTTTGATCGACATAAAGAGTATTAGTAACTAAATCCTTGCCAACCACAAACCAAGGAGATGAATTATAAGATGTATTACCTAGATTTAAACCTTTACGTTGGCCAATGGTATAATAAAAAACTCCTAAATGTTTTTGAGATAAAATATTACCTTTCATATCTTTAATTAAACCTTTATTAATAGGTAAATAATTTTGTAAAAAAGCTGAAAAATTTCTCTCTCCGATAAAACAAATACCCGTCGAATCTTTTTTATGAGCTGTCGCTAAATTTTCTTGATAAGCTATTTTTCTTACTTGCGTTTTAGTTAATGCACCTAGAGGAAATAAAATTTTAGTTAATTGATGTTTTTGTAATTGAGATAAAAAATAACTTTGATCTTTGTTTTGATCTTTAGCTTTTTTTAAAATTTGATCGTTCTTGATAATATGTAGCCGTGCATAATGACCCATAGCAATAAAATCTGGCTTAAAAAGGCGATTAACATAATCAGAAAAAATAGAAAATTTAATATAATTATTACATAAAACATCAGGGTTTGGAGTTAAATTTTGATTAAAAAGATCTAAAACATAAGAAAAAACTTGATCCCAATATTCTCGAGAAAAATCAACAAAATGACACTTAATATTTAATTGTTCGGCAATTTTTTGAGCATCTTGAAAATCCTGTATTTGAGGGCAAATAGTTTTTTTAAGAAAAGGATTTCCTTGAATATCATAATTTAAACTACTATCCCAATTACGCATAAAAACACCTTCAACTTCATATCCTTGTTTTTTTAAAAGAAAAGCAGACACACTACTATCGACACCACCAGATAAACCAATAATAACTTTTTTCTTCACGATACTATTTTTTGTATTTGCTCAGAAATAACAAATTAGTTTCTGCTCGTTCTAATAAACTATTTTCAAAAATTTTGGGACCTGAAGAAATATAATTTCTTTGATTTTGACTTTGGTAAAAAACTTTTAAAGTGCGATAAGTCAAATCTAAGCTATCTTCTATATTAATATCAAATGTTTTGGCTAATAAAAAAGCAATTTTTTCTAAAGTTAAACTATATTTTAAATAATAAAACAAAATAAAATCTTTTTTAATAATATTATCATTATTAGATTGTAAGGTAGCTTTTTTTTGATAAAAAGATTTTAAATCAGGGAATTGCGAAAATATTTCTTGATTTAAATGAAATAAAACTAATTCTGCTATTAAAGTGTCTGATAATCCGATATTAAGATTAAAATTCACATCAAAATTATATAAATTTTTTATGAATCTTCCTAAACTAATATCAGATAAATTATGATTTTCTAAAAAAATATTAATTTCTTTCAAATCGATAAAATTCCAATTATGATTAACTATATTCATATTTTTCTTATCATCCAATAAATCATCGTAATGCAATAATAAAGATGAATATTCTTGATAATTATTAATTCCTATTTTTTGCAAAAAATCTTTTATCAAATTAATAAATGAAACATCGGAATCCTTGATAAAAATATTTAAATCATTAAATTTTTTCTTATTTAATTTAAAACTTTGAATTACTACTAATAAATTAATTAAATCATTTAAATTAGAACTTATAGATAAAAAAATTTTGCTATTAGGATATAAAGATAATTTATTACATAAAAATAAACATTGCAAATGATTAGACAAAAGTAACTGTTCATTTGATTCAGATTCATTTACAAAAGGTTTGATACTCCATTTTTTTTCAAAAATAAAATCTTTATCTTCATTTAAATCAAAATAAGATTTTGCAATTATTATTTTTTTAGATTCTAAAATTTGATCTGCATAAGTAGTATCTATTAAACGTTGATGTTTAATAAAATCTATACAAATATCTACAATTAAACTTGTTTCTGAATTAAAAATATCTTTTTCTCCTATTAAATTTCCTAAAAGAGCAGCTATTTTATGATTAGAAAATATAACATCATTAGACATTTCACTTTTCATACCATTACTAACATAAAAATAACCCCCAATTTGTTTACGAGAATGATTAATAACTGCCATACGACGTAATCTTGCTTTACCTAAATGTTCTGTAGAAGCAGATAAATTAAAAATGAAATGTGCTCCTTTTTTTATCAATAAATCACTAGGAGAATTAATAGTCCATAAATCTTGACAAATTTCTACTCCAAAACAAATATTAAAAATTTGATTCACAAATAAAATATTTCCAAAAGGAATTTTTTGACCTAACAAAATAATTTCTTGCATTTCTGTTATCACATGACCAGAAGTAAACCATCTTTTTTCTCGAAATTCCTCATAATTCGGAATAGTATATTTCGGAATAACTCCCAAAATTTTTTGTTGTTGTATCACGATGGCTACATTAAAAATCATATCTTGCCAAACTAACGGTATTCCTAAAATATAAACGCCTTTGAAAGAGTTTTTTTGAATAATATAATTTAAAGATTTTAAAATATTATTATTAAAATCATTTTCAAAAAAAAAATCACCAGCTGTATAACTGCTTAAACATAATTCCGGAAAAACTACAAAACTAGATTTACTTTTGGCTAACACCTTTAAAATAATATCATTATTTTCATCAAATTTTCCAAAAGTTAAATCGGGGTTTGCTAATTCAATTTTTAAAAATCCATTCTTATACATTTTGTTGCTTTAAGCAATCAACCTTTCTAATAAAATAATTCATATTATTCATTTATTCTAATATTATTATTTATTATTATTTGCAACCAAATTAAATTTAACTTTTTTATCCATAATCCAACCAATAATATAAATAGATAATAGTGATAATATAATTCTTATCATAATTTCTGAAAACATGTTAAAAAGATTTATTTGATCAAAACTTTCCAAAATAGAAGATAAAAAGATTAAAGTACCATCAGTAATAAATAAAGAAATTTTAAAATTCATTCCGCAAACATCTTTTAAAAATTGTTGAACAACATCCATACCTCCGGTAGTGAATCCTAATTTTCTAATGTTAGCTTGAGTAAAACCTATTAATAATCCGCCTAATATAGAGGCAATAAATAATCTCCAATATTCATTATTCCACACCAACAAACGAGTTAAAAAAACTGTCGATTCACCTAATATATAAGGCAGACAAGACATTGCTATCATCAAAATAACAGCTAAAATAGCACTTTTTAATATAAATTTTTTCCCAAATATTTTATATCCCATAATTATGGCCAAAATATTATAAAAAAACATAAAATAAATCATTATTTTATCAGAAATAAAATAAGAATTATTTGTAAATAAATTACATAAACGAGCACTTGTTAAAGCTAATCCATCAGTTCCACCTATATTTAATTTACTACCTAAAGTAAATACAAACATAGTTATTGCTAAAATAATATCATTTAAAACAAGTATTAACCATTTATTAATTTTATTGTGATAAAATTTTGGTTCTTTATTCATATTGTTATCCTTTTTCAGAAAAAGATTTTTAATTAAAATTAATTAATTATCACTCCTTAAAAAAGCATTAATAAAATCATCTAATTCGCCATTCATAATATCAATTATTTGAGAACTTTCATAATTAGTACGATGATCTTTAACTTTTTGATAGGGATGGAAAATATAACTTCTAATTTGTGATCCCCAACCAATTTCTTTTTGATCTGATTTCAAATTATCTTCTTTTTCTTTTTGCTTTTGCAAAGCTAATTGAAACAATTTAGTTTTCAAAATTTGTAAAGCTTTCTCTTTATTACGAATTTGACTTCTTTCGTTTTGACAATTCACTACAATACCAGTAGGTAAATGTGTAATACGAACTGCAGAATCAGTAGTATTTACATGTTGACCTCCAGCTCCACTACTACGAAAAACATCTATTCTTAAATCTTGTTCTTGAATATCAACAGTAATTTCTTCGTTAATTTCTGGCAGAATTTCACAAGAAGCAAAAGATGTATGTCTTTTAAAATTAGCATCAAAAGGTGATTTACGAACTAAACGATGTATACCTCTCTCAGATTTAAAATATCCATAAGCATAAAGACCTTTAATCAAACAACTAACAGTTTTAATGCCAGCTTCTTCGCCTGTCTGCAAATTTAAAATTTCCAATTGAAATTGTTTTTTTTGAGCATATTTTTTGTACATCCTAAAAAGAATTTCACACCAATCTTGAGATTCTAAACCACCAGCACCAGAATGTAACATTAAAATAGCATTATTTTCGTCATAAGTTTTGTTTAATAAAACTTCAATTTCTAGATTTTTAATATCTTGTTGTAATTTTTTCAATTCTAAAATTAACCAAGTGAAATTTTGTTGATCATTTATTTCTTCGCTTGTTGATAATAAAGTTAAAGCTTGATGTTGTTTTTGTAAATTAGTAAAATGATTAATTTTATTTTGTAACTGACTAAATTTCCGAGTAACATGAGCAGCTTCTTGAGGATTATCCCAAAAACTCGGTTTTGACATCAATAATTTACAAGATTTTACTTTTTCTAACAAATTCGAAACATCTATTTTTTGTTCTAGATTGAATAAAGTAGATTTTAAATTATTTAAAATTTGATGAAATTCATATTTTTCCATTATAAAAAATTATCCCCTCTGGAAATTATATTTTTTTAATTAATCCCAAGGTTTTTTAATATATTTTTTATTCTTTATTTTATGTTTATCATTTGATTGTGATGATTCAATAAAATTTAAATCATGTAAAAAATCTTCGAAAAAATTTGATTTTAAAACAATTTTAGTAATATCTTGAGAAATATTTCCAATCATACAATTAAAAAATTTTTGACCTTCTTGTTGATAAACAATTAAAGTATTTTGTTGTCCATAACTTAAAAAATTAATACTTCTTCTTAATAAATCCATATCATTCATATGACGTTGAAATTTAATATCAATATTTTTTAATATAATTAGTCTAATAATATTTAAATACTGTTGTACATCAGATTTAGCAAATTGTTGTTTTTTTATGTCCAAAAGATGACGAGCTTTCTTCAAAATAATAGATTCTATTTTCGAATAAGATAAATCTTTTTGATTATTTACTTGGAAATCTATTTCTTTTAAAGTATTTATAGGAAAAAGCTTAATTTCAAAATAATTAATTAATTCCTTTATAATATTTTTTTGATCTAATTTTTTATATTTGTTTTGTTGCATGGAATTAATAAAATTTTTAACTTCATTTTTCAAAGTTTTAATAATAATATTCCACAAAACTTCTTCAATTTTTTCAGAAGCTAAAATTTCTTTACGTTGTTTGTAAATAATATCTCTTTGCAACTGTAAAACAGAATCAAATTTTAAAACAAATTTGCGATATTCAAAATTAGAAGATTCTATTTTTTTTTGTATCTTGGTAAATAAATCAGTTAACAAACGAGAAGATACTGCATTATTTTTTTGTTGATTACTATGTTGCAACAAATGAACTAATTTACTAATTTTATCAGAACCAAAACGTTTTATTAAATCATCTTCTGCAGAAACAAAAAATTTAGTATAACCGGGATCGCCTTGTCTACCTGAACGTCCACGTAATTGATTATCAATTCTTCGCACTTCATGTCTTTCTGTTCCTAAAACAGCTAAACCACCTAATTCCGCAACATCTTTTGCTAAACGAATATCTGTTCCTCTCCCAGCCATGTTCGTTGCTATAGTAACAGCGCCTTTATAACCCGCTTTAGCTATTATTTCAGATTCTTTTAAATGATTTTTAGCATTTAAAACTTCATGAGATATTTTATTTTTTTTTAAATACTTGGAAATTTGCTCTGATACTTCGACACTGACAGTACCTATTAAAATTGGTTGTTTTTTTGAATGTCTTATTTTAATTTCTTCTATTAAAGCTGTCCATTTTTCCTTTAAAGTTAAAAAAACTACATCAGGAGCATCTTCGCGAATCATTTTTTTATTAGTAGGTATTTGAATAACTTTCATATTATATATACTAATAAATTCTTTTTCTTCGGTTTTAGCTGTTCCAGTCATACCAGATATCAATTTATAATTTCGAAATAAATTTTGATATGTAATCATAGCAGATGTCTCAGTTTCTGCTTTAATAAGACAATTTTCTTTTGCTTCTAAAGCTTGATGTAAACCATCACTAAACTGTCGACCAATCAAAGCGCGACCTGTAAATGGATCAATAATAACAATGTTATCATTTTGCACTAAATAATCTTTGTCTTTTTCCATAATAAAACATGCTTTTAAAGCATTTTTTATAAAATGTAATAAAAAAGAATTTTTATTGCTATATAAATTATTAATTTTAAAAAATAATTCTGCTTTGCGAATACCTTCTTCAGTCAATTCGATAGTTTTTGATTCTAAATCGATTAAATAATGTTCAGATTTTAAGGATTTAGCGAAACGATCAGCATCTCTATAAAATTTAAGACCAGATTGTGTATTATTAGAAATAATTAAAGGAGTTCTAGCTTCGTCAATTAAAATAGAATCAACTTCATCAATAATTACATAACCATATTCACGAGTCATTAAAACATTATTAATATCGCTTTCCATATTATCTTTTAAATAATCAAATCCGATTTCACTATTAGTAGAATATAAAATATCACAATTATAAGCTATTTTTTTCTCTTGAATAGTTTTATTTTTAAGATTTAAACCTACACTTAAACCCAAAAAACGAAAAATATCTCCTATAACGCCTTCCGCTTCACGGCGTGCTAGATATTCATTAACAGTTACAATATGAACGCTTTCGCCTCCTAAAGCATGTAAATATGCCGGCATAACAGCTGTTAAAGTTTTGCCTTCTCCAGTCTTCATTTCTGCAATATTGCCCTTATGTAAAACAATAGCTCCCAATAATTGAACATAATAGGGTGTTATTTTGGCTACTCTAGTAGAAGCTTCACGCGCCAAAGCAAAAGCCTCAACCAAAATACTATCTAAAGACATACCATCTTTTAATTTTTGTTTTAATTTAAGAGTTTCTTTAGGAAAATCTTCATCTTTTAATTGAGACATAAGATTACTTAATTGATCAATTTTATCAGCAACTTTTTTAACTTTCTTCAAATATCTTTTAGAAGGATTACGAAATTGTTTAAAAAAGCCTAATATTGTTTTTACACATTTTAATATCATTAGATTATAATCCTTTTTTCAATATCATAGATTTAATTAATAATTTATTCCTAAACATTTATTTAGAAATAAAATTTTTATAATAATGCATTTGTATATAATGTAAATTTCAAATTTACAATTTTAATTACAATTATAAATGATAATTATAAATTTTATCCTATTAATTATATCAAAACTGCTAAAAAAAATATATTTTTGATTAATTATTTGTTAGTGTCATCTAATATCAATTCCGAAAAATATATTTTAAAAATAACGAATAGTTGATTTTTTTTCAATGTATTAAATCTTCCGAAAATTATTAATCTTACAAAATAATAAAAATAAAAGAGTGCTTTTTTATTTTAAAATAAAAAAAGCACTCTCGAAATGAATTACAAAAAATTTAAATAATTATATTAATAAAAAAATTTGATTTTTTTATTTATTTTGATTAATTAAAATATCTTTAATTTCTTTTAAAATTTTAACTTTTTCATGCTCGACAGAAATTTTATTTTCATTTTGATTTTTTTTACTAAAATATTTAGAAAAATATAAAACAATTAAATACAAAATAAATGAAACAGATAAAAAATCAAAAACATTTTGTAAAAAAATGCCATAATTCAAATAAATATTATTTTTTAATTGCCAATTTAAAGTTTGCAAAGAAGAACCTGTATCACTAAAAAGATAATTAATAGGAGGCATAATTATGTCAGTAGCTAAAGAACTAACTACTTTAGTAAATAATTGTCCTAATATAAAAGCAACTGCTAATTGAACAATGTTACCCTTATTAATAAAATCCTGAAAGCCTTTTTTAAACTCTTTAACTTTATGTAAACTAATATTTTCAGATGACATCCATACACCTCTTTTTTAATAAATTTTTTTCAAATTTGAAAAAAATTAATAATATTTACAATTTACATTATTCTACTATATATTCTTGTCTTTAAAAATGTTGAAAATTTGTGCATTAAATATACTTTATAGAAACATTTAATAAATAATAAAAAACCAAAAAGTTTTTAATTTTAATTCTAAATTAGAGAATTCATATATATAGTGAAACATCCGAATATATTTTAAACTAAAACAATCAATATGTCAAATAATACCAATAAATATAAGCTATAAATAATTTAGAAAACAGTAAAATCATTATAAAATATAATTTAGCACAAAAACGAAAATAAAAATATAAAATATTTATTAGAATAAAAAATATATTTTATTATTGATAATATTCGATAATAATTTTTTTATTTAAATTTATAAAATTAATAAATGAAGGAGAGAAAATCATGGAAAATCTTGAAATCCAATTTACAAGCATTACATTATTTTTTATATGTGTATTCATACTATTAACAATTTTATTATTCTACTTTTTTTATAAATGGGGTTATTTTTGCGGATTTAATAATAAGAGTATTTTTTTCCCTTTAATTTTATCTTTTTTAACTGGATTAGGTGGAATTATTTTTGTACTTATAGGTTATCAAGCAGGCATTATCAAAAAAGATCAAAATAAAAAATAAAAATTTTATTATATAAATATATTAAAGCAAATAAATCACAAAAAGTTAATGACAATTTAATGTTTTATTAATAATTATGAAAATCAACTGCTTTAGTTGATTTTTTTAAATAAATAAAAATTATCTAAATTTCCCAAAATATTTTCAACTAAAATTATTTTTATTTTACTTTAATAATATATAAAAAATAAAAATATAATTGAATAAATAAGGATAGATTATTTATTTTTTGAACTTAGGAATGATTGAATTATTCTATGTTTTTAAATAATTTTTGATTTAAAAATTGCGCTTTAAGACT
>NZ_JAOSIR010000014.1:0-13569 GCF_030586865.1 Candidatus Phytoplasma crotalariae | reverse complement strand
CTCGCGGATTTGCCAGTCCCTTCGAAGCTGCTTTTGCTCGGGGTTGATGGCAGCATAGAAGTCCTCAGCATTTTCGGAGATCATCTGCCAAACCGAGGCCTGCCTGAGCGACTCCTTCAACAAGACCCTGGCATTATGACGCCAGGCGTTCACGCTCTGGCCGACCAGCTTCTGGCGGTCGGTGTTGCTGAGGGCTTGCTCTTTGAATTTCTCGCCCAAGACCTTTTTGTCCCATATGCTCGGCTCACGATCCACCCCCTCGGGAGAACTAACTAATTAGTCGTAACCTAGATTTTAAGAACTGCGTTAATTATTTATCGTTTCCTTTAAAAAACCGATCTTATCCTTGAAATGTTTATCGGCATTGGTTTATTGGTTAGATAACATGATATTCATGTCTCTTTGGCGTCTAACACTAATTAATTATAATTCAATTTATAATCTTTTTTCAATATCAATTTAACAAAAAACAAAATTAAATTTTATTTTTAATCATATGTTGAAACATTTGTAAAAACTCATTCATAGACATATTACGTTTTTCAAGTTTATTATATTGACGAACATGTAAAGTATTATTTTGAATTTCACGTTCACCAATAATAACTTGAAAAGGAATTTTGTCTTGATAAGCAGAACGAATTTTATAATTAAAGGTATGATCTTTATCATTTAATTCCACTCTTATATGATTTCGTAACATTTCCTTTCGCAAATGTTTCACATAATCAAGGTGTAATTCATTATTAACCGGAATAATAACAACTTGTACAGGCGCAATCCATAAAGGAAAAAAGCCCTTGTGCTGTTCCATTAAATAAGCAGTAAATCTTTCTATAGTAGATGTGATAGCTCTATGAATAACTACAGGAGTTTTAGTTTGATTATTACAATCTATATAAGATAAATTAAATCTTTTAGGCAATAAAAAATCTAATTGAATAGTTGATAAAGTGATTTCATGATGTAAAGCAGTTAGAACTTGTACATCAACTTTAGGGCCATAAAAAGCAGCATCACCGATTTTTTCCTGGTATTTAAGATCTAATTCGTTTAAAATATCTCTTAAAATTTTTTCAGAATTTAACCACATATCGGGATCATCAAAATATTTATTTTTATTATTAGGATCACGAGTACTTAAATTAAAATAATAATCTCGAATTTGAAAATCTTGATAAACCTCTTTAATTAAATTAATAATTTCAACAAATTCTTGTTTAATTTGTTCCGGTGCAATAAAAATATGGGCATCATTTAAAGACATAGCTCGTACTCTTTGCAACCCTGAAACAGCTCCGGAAGGTTCATAACGATGCAAAAGACCTAATTCAGCTATTTTTATAGGCAAATCTTTATAACTATGTATTTTTTGACGAAAAATTTCCATATGATGAGGACAATTCATAGGTCGTAAAATTAATTGTTCCCCATCTGGCAATTGCATAACGGGGAACATATCTTCATTGTATAATTGTAAATGACCAGATGTTTTATATAAAGAGATATTAGCTACAACTGGAGTATAAACATGTTGATATCCATATGATATTTCTTTATCAACAATATATCTTTCAATAATACGACGAATAGTTGCTCCTTTAGATAACCAAAAAGGCAATCCAGTTCCAACAACTGACGAAAACATAAAAAAATTTTGTTCTTTATTAATAAATTTATGATCTCGTTTTTTTCTTTCATCTAAAGTTTTTAAATAATTAGCTAGATCCTGTTTTCGAAAAAAAGCTACCCCATAAATACGAATTAAAACCTTATTTTGTTTATTCCCTTTCCAATAAACTCCAGATATTTTTAAAATTTTAAAATAACGATTAAGATTAAGATTAGGTAAATATTGATCTTCTGTGCAAAAATCTAAAAAATTACCTTTTTTATATAAAAATAACTTTTGCGAAGACTGGATTTTTTGCAAAGAATCTATTTTATAATAATTAAATTTAAACAAACTTCGAATTTCAGAAACAGATAATTCTGTTTCAGTAATAGGTAATTTTTCTTGCATAATATTAATCATAGTTTTTTCAATAATACCAAAATCTTTTTCTGAAATTATATTATTAACTGGATCAATATCATAACAAAAACCTTCTGAATTTATAGACTTATCCACTAATAATGAATTCGGATAAACACGACAAATAGCCTGAGCCATAATTAAAGCAGTATTGTTATTTAAAATAGACCAAGCTATACTATCGGATATTGTGATAATATTTAATACACCATCTTCATTTAAAGGTTTATCTAGATTCACTAATTTATTATTAAAATAAGCTGCTATTGGTAATTTTTCAGAATTATTTAAAAATTCCAAATTTTCAGAAATAATAATTTTACTAACAGTAATATTATTTGGAAATATTTTTTTTTGATGATTTTGTTGATATTCAATTTCAATCATATCATAATCCGATCCTTTAAACAATTTAATTATTTTGTAAAATTATTCCAATAATTAATTTAAATTTATTCATAAAAATAAAAATATTTTCAATCTTGAAAAAATTAGATAAAAAAATAACAAACAACATGTATATAAATAAAAAACCAAAAATAATAAATATTATTTACCTAAACAAAATTTCGAAAATAATTCATTAATCAAATTTTCTTGTAATTGGCTACCTAAAATATTTTCTAAAGATTGATAAGCTTCTTTTAAATGAAGCACATGTATATCTATAGGCATGTTTCTTTTTATATCTTTTAAAATATTTTCCAAAGATATAATAGCTTTTTTTAATTGATTAACTTGCCGAAGGTTAAATAAATAATCGAAATTTCGCTCTTGAATATCTTGCAAATTAAATTTTTTTATAATTTTTCTTTTTAAATTTTCTATTCCCTCTTGTGTATGATTAGAAATAAAAATAATCTGCGATTCTAATTCGGATGATAATTTAAGCTTAATTGACAAATCAGATTTGCTACCTACAATGATTCTATTTTTATGTTTAGTCATTTCTAATAACATTAAATCTTCCGGTTCTAAAAGATTATGGGCATCTAATAATAATAAAATCAATTCAGCTTCGTTTATAAATTTTTTAGCAATATTAACTCCTAAATTCTCTAAATAATCATCAGTATTACGAATTCCTGCTGTATCAATTAAACGTAAATTAATACCATTGATAGTTACATAAACATCCAAAAAATCTCGAGTAGTTCCCGGAACATCAGATACAATAGCTCTTTCTTCTCCTAAAAAATTATTTAGAAGGCTAGATTTTCCTACATTAGGTTTACCTAAAATTAAAGTTTTAATACCTTCTTTAATAAAACGAGTTTTATAAGAATTATCTAAAATACTTTGCAATTTATTAATTAAAAATTCCGTTTGAGGAACAATCAAATTATTAGTAACAGTGGGTATATCATCATATTCGGGATAATCTATATTTACTTCTACATTAACTATTAAATTTAAAATTTGTTTATTTAAATCTTGAATATTTTTAGAAATTTTTTTTTGTAAACCTGCATTAGCTAATTTGATAAACTGAATATTTTTAGCATGAATTAAATCCATAATAGCTTCTGCTTGCAACAAATCAATTTTTTTATTTAAAAAAGCTCTTTTACTAAATTCACCTGGCTCTGCTAATCTAATAAACGGCAAAGATAAAACTCTTTCTAACACAAGTTTAGTAATTAAAGTGCCTCCATGAGCTTGAATTTCGATAATATCTTCGCCTGTAAAAGATCGAGGAGACCGAAAAACAGAAATTAAAACTTCATCTAAAACTTCATCTGAATTATTCAAAATAAAACCATGATGAATAGTATGAGTTGCCACTTCTAATAAATTAATTTCTTTAATACCTTTAAAAATACTATTAATACCCTCAATGGCTTTTGATCCGCTTACACGAATTACACTAATACTACCTACGCCTAAAGGCGTAGCAATAGCTGCAATAGTTTCTTGTAAAAACATTATTCACTCACTTTAGTATATTTTTTTATTATTTTAATTTTTTTTAATCAACATAACCAAACAAATTATTGTTTTTAATATGTATAAATTATTTATGTTTTCATATTAAAATTTATTTTACTACTGATATCTGTTATCAATAATCATCATCCAAACCGAACGAATAACTTTCCTTTCATCCGAATTGCCATAATTTACCTTCTTTCAAAGAATAACTGAATATCGTGTACGGATAGATTAATTGCCTTTTTTATTCAGCGATTTATCTTTGCTGTTTTATTTACAATCAACCTCCGTCCAAATGATGGCGAGCAAGTTTCTAAGCACATCGCTTCCCCTAATTTATTCTCTTTCGAGAACTAATTTTGCTTTGCGGCTTGTTAGCTATTTATTGCTATTGTTCTTATTATTTCTGATGTCTTATATTTGCTGGTTAGTTATCTTGCGATGACAAACCATACATAATACTTTCATGATCCTTTGGCGATTCGCCTTGCGAACTGTACCAACGTGATGAATTTAGAGTTGGTTTGTTCTGTCGCAATTCTCACAACGTTCTGCTTTCAAGCGGTCGGTTAATTTCGTACGACTTTGGAATATAAATTTATTGATGGTAATATCAGGTTTTTTTCTTGTAGTTACGCATTTTTTTAATTTTATCCCAAGAGTAGACAATCCATGGTTCATATTGAGTTTTTCCTTTATTAAGATAAGAAATAGCCCAAGTTTAGGATTCTCCAAGTTACGCCAAATTTAGACCTTAATTCTTTAGGTGAAGTACCTACCCCATCTTATTAGGAAAGTTGATTCCAGGTTTCTTCATCTGATAAGCTATCCAATACCGGTTATATATTGATAGCTTCTAGACTGTCCGTTTTAACAACTTCCGAGACAGGGTTCTGGTATTACATCAATTTTCCTTCTTAGGCCATCTCAGGCTTCTCCATCGAATTATTCGGTGGCGGGATCATCTTGACTAAGCAACCCGCTTTTATGATCTACTGTAATTTATTATTGATTATAACCCGTTATTACTTTCACAGTGTGGTGATTGGTTAAATCACGAGATATTTAGGTTTCTTTGATTTTCATAATCTTTAATAGAATTTTTAGCTAATTCAATAACTTGATTAATTTCTTGTTGATTATAAATATTCATACCACAAGCACGAAAATGCCCTCCACCATTAAATTGATGAGCGATATGATTAATTTTAGGCCCTATTGAACGTATACTTATCTTCCAATAATTTTTAATCTTATTTTCTATTATAAATAACCATACAGGATATCCTTGGATATTATGGAAAATATTCACTACACTATTAATATCTTCGAACTTCAATTTAAATTTTTCAATAATATCATGAGTAATCTTAATATAAATTAAACCATCCTCAGCAATAAAATTACTACATACATATCCTTTAAATCTTAATATATTAATAGGTTGAACAGTGATTTTAGTATCAATTTGAAAAGCATCAAAACCGTAACATAACAAATCAGAAACAATTTGTAAAGTTTTATAATTTACTCTATCAAAACGAAAATGACCAGTATCTGTAACCATACCAATATAAATAGGTAAAGCACCTTTGATACTCAAATTTAAATCATTAACTTCTTTAAAAGTATAAATCATTTCCGAACAAGAAGAAAAACTTGGATCAATCCAAGAATTTTGTTCATCTCCGTAAATTTCTCCTATTAAATGATGATCAATACGTATAATTTTTTTAGCTATTTTATATCTAACATCACTAATTACATTAGCATTTCCACAATCCACTACAATAGCTAAAGATTGAGATATAACATCATCATTAATTTCATCCATTAAACCTAAAAAAGAAAAAATAGGATTATCTTCGCCTAAAGTATAAACTTTTTTATTAGGAAAACTTTGTTGAATAATGTCTTTCAATCCTAATTGAGAACCATAACAATCTCCATCGGGATTTTTATGCCCAAATATAGTAATAATATCAAATTCATTTATATTATTAAGAATTAAATGATTCATAGATATTATATTAGGATTCATTTGTATCACATTTTGATTCATTTTTTCTATTCTCCTATATTAGTTAAATTAAATCTTTTTTTATAACATTAATTGTGAGCAATCCTTGTATAAGCTTCCATAAATAAAAAATTTATTTTTTGTTTTAAATTAGTTGTTTGGTTATCAATAGCTAAAATTTCTGTAAACAAATCATTTAATATCGAGCGAAAAAAAACTACATCAACAAAAATAGGTGTCGTAAAATAAGTATTATCTTGATTGTTATTATAAGTATGTTCTTGAGCGAATTTAACCGATTTAAATTTATACAATTCTCGTCTTTTATTTTTGGGATCTCCTATTACTTTTGGATTTTGCTTATCAATAATATTATTTTTCTCGCAAAAATAATTTTCCAATATTTGAATTTGTTCATCAACAAAATTTTGTCCACTAGAAGTCTTGGAATTTTTTAAAGTATTTAAAACATCTTCGCGAGTAATAATAAAACCACCTTTACCTAACAACATATCCATATAAACATCTTTAGAAATTAAATACTTCAAAAATAACCAAGAAGCTAACATTTTATCATCATCTTCCGAATAAAATAAATTAACATTAGGACCTTGAATAATATTTTTATATTGATCGTTATAACTCATACAAGGAAAAGGAGTCATTTCTATATTAAAATCTGATACTTGATTATGTAATAAATCAGATCGTCTGGTAGAAGTAATAAACATACCAGTTTTACGTTGCATAAACATTTCTTTACTACTAATACCAATTAATTTAGAACTAGTTAAAAAACCTTTATTATAAAAATTTTCTTTAAAATATTGCATATTATTTTTAACATTTTCATCTAACAAAAAACTCTTAATTGCATTTTCATCTTTTGGATAAGAAATCCCTTTTTGTTCGTTACTAATAATAATTAAATTAGCTAAACTTTCCGATGTAATAGGAATAAAAGTTCGATCTTTTTTAAGTTCAATCAATTTAGCACAAAAAGTTTCTAAATAAGGCCAAATCAAATAATCTTTGTTGACTTTTAAAACTTTAAAATCGAATTTTCCTTGAGAATCAATAATTTCAGAAAAATCATCTTTAAAATCTACCTTATGTTTTTCATAAAAAAATTTATTCAAATCATCACGATATTGTTTAAATAAATCGCTATCATAAAACATAACTTCTGTAGATTTAACAAATGGTAGACTATAATGATGAGGTTTTCCGTCGTAAACATTAGACAATTGTAATTCTTTCGCATAACCTTTAAAAAAACTATATTTATTTTTATGTTTAGAAGTATCATGAAAATCATCATCATAATCTATAAAAATATCTAATGGTACCACTTTAAACGATTTAGAATAAAATTCAATATGATCATCATAAGAAAATGCAATATTAGGTTGTTTATTAACGGGTAAAGAATTAGCAACACTTTTACAAATTTGTTCCCAATTAACCTTATTAACCTCTTTAATTTTAATATTAGGATTATGTCGTTCAAATTCTTTAATAGATAATTTAATAATTTCTAACTCTCTAGGATACAAGTTGTGCCAAAAAATAATTTCTATAGGCTTTTTAAGAGTTTTAAAATAATTAACTTGAGATGCATGATTGCGAAATTTTTGACTAATTACATTCCTTAAATTATCATATTTTTTATTAAAAAATTCGTTATTTTGAGAAGTTCGAAAATAGTTAGATATTATGATAAAAATAGCAATAGCATTAAAATATATAAATATTTTCCCCACATTACCAATATTTAAAATTTTAGATTTCAAATTAACCTTTAATACCACGTCGACTATCTCCAGATATAATATATTTTTTAAAAATAATAAATAAAAATAATAGAGGCAAATTTATTAAAACAAAAATAGCCATTTGGAGATTTAAAGTATCCGTAACAGATTCTGAATCAAAAATTTTTCTTATCATATTAGTCAATAACTTAGCGCCAACCAACTCTGGCCAAGCATAAGCATTCCAAGCTGCTATAGTTCTGAAAACAGCAATTACAATAACAGTAGGTTTCGTTATAGGTAATAAAATTTTCCATAAATATTGCAAATTATTAACGCCGTCTACCTTAGCTGTATAGTATAATTCTTTAGGAACACGTTTAAAAGTTTGAATTAATAAAAATAAATGTACTACATTAATCAAATAAGGAAAAGTCATGGCGAAATAAACACCACCAGGAATAATAGAACCATTACCATTATCAACTAAACCCAAATTAGAAACAGTACGAAAATTAGTTAAAATTAAAGTTTCACTTGTAATTGACATAGCTAAAAACAATAACATTAAAATAATTCTTTTTAAAGGAAAAGCAAAAAAACTTAAAGCAAAAGCAGCTAAAACACAACAAACAGTTCCTGCTAAAGTAGAAAAAGATACCATAATACAAGTATTTGTGAAATATTTTAAAAATTTAAAATCTTTAAGAGCGAAAACATTTTTATAATTAATAAATTGCAAACCTTGTTTAGGCCAACTTAATAAATTATTTTCTACAATATCTTTATGACTTTTCAAAGAAGTGATAACCATTACATAAAAAGGAAATGTTAAAAATAATAGAATTGAGATCAAAAACAAATATTTAAAAATATCAAAATAGTTTATTTTACCTAACTTATGTTTAATATTACAAATATTGACGCTTATAAAACGATAAATCTTATTAATATCCATATAAATAATTATTACAAATCCACTTTCATCAATTTATTTTCTTTTTTAGAAATATAAAAACTCATAGTAGTAAACACAACAGAAATTAATAATAATATCGTAGCAGCAGCTGCCCCTTTAGAATAAGAATTATAATGAGAACTAGATAATTGATTATAAATATAACCTACTAAAGTTTGTACTCGATAATTAGCGTTCCTCCCAAAAACACCTATAACAGATTCATATTCTTTGATAACCATTAAAGTTTCAATTATTAATTGATAAAAAATAGTCGAAGCCAATAAAGGTAAAACTATTTTTGTCAAAATACGAAACTTAGAAGCTCCATCAATTTTTGCTGCATCGTAATAAGATTTATCAATATCTTGCAAAGATAAAATAAAAACAAAAATTTTAAAAGGTAATCTAGCCCATATATTATAAAAAAATAAAACAAAAATTTTATGAGAATAAGGAGCAGAAATGTTGATCCAAGGTTGAGGTTTAATACCGAAAAAACCTAAAAAAGAATTAAATAATCCTTCTGGTCTAATCGCGCTAGTAGTATTGTAATAAAAAAAAGAACCAAAAATCATACTCATAATAATAGTATTCGATAACAAAGGTAATAAAAAAAATGTTTTAAAAAAATGTTGCACTACATAATTGCGAACGCTATTTAAAGCTAAAGCGATAATTAAAGATAAAAAAATAGATATTGGTACACAAATAATTACTAAAAGAAGAGTATTTCTTAATGCAAAAACAAAATCTACATCTTTAAAAATAGAAATATAATTACTTAAACTAAAAAAATCATAAAGCTTCATGCTAAAAGAATCATTAAATTTATCATATTTAGCATTAAAAGAAATAATAACATTTTTAACTAAAGGATAAAAAGTAAAAACAGTTAAAAAAACCAACATAGGCGATAAATAATACCAATGTCTATGATTTTTATGCCCCATATTTTCTAACATTTAAAAAATCCTATTTTCATTAATTTTATCAAAAACAAATAATTTATTTTTTTTAATATCAAAGCGAATTTTTTGTTTATTAATTTTATTAGCATTTAATTGTTCTTGTTGGTAAGTAGGTATAATAACTTGAAATGTCTTATAAATAGATTCAGTTTTTTTCGCTAATAAAACTAATTCGCGACCTAAATTTTCTAAAGCTATACCTTCAATTTCGAAAATTCCATCTTGTTTCAATTCATAACCTTCAGGTCGGATCGCAACATAAACTTCTTTATTATTAAATGATTGAAAACGTTGATCTTTTAAAATAACATTTTTACCTACTTTTAAATTACCACAATGAAGAATACCATTAAATACAGAAATAAGAGGAACACCCAAAAAAGAAGCTACAAACAAATTAACAGGATTATTATAAATTTCGTGCGGAGTGCCACATTGCTGAATAGTACCTTTATTCATAACATAAATCTTATCACTCATATACATAGCTTCTTCTTGATCATGAGTGACTAAAACAGCAGTTACATTAGTTTTTATTTGTATTTTACGTATTTCATCTCTCATCCTAATACGCAAATGAGTATCTAAATTAGATAAAGCTTCATCTAACAATAATATACCAGAATATTTAATTAAAGCTCTAGCAATAGCTACACGTTGTTGTTGACCTCCAGATAATTCAAAAGGCATTTTATCTAAATAATCACTAGTAGATGTTAAAGCAGAAATTTTATCTAATTCTTCTTGAATTTTGTCAGAAGATACTTTTAAATTTTGCAAAGGAAAAGTAATATTTTGGCGCGCAGTCATATGAGGATATAAAGAATAATTTTGAAATACTAAACCCACACCTCTTTTTTCTGGAGGAACTTTTGTGACATCAACATTGTCAAAAAAAATATTACCTTCAGTAACCGAAATTAAACCTGCTATGATATAAAGAATAGTTGATTTACCGCAACCTGAAGGTCCTAAAATACTTACTAATTCTCCTTTTTGAATTTCCAAATTAATGTTTTTAACTGCGAAAGTTTTTTTATGATTATGTTTATTAACAAAAACTTTAGAAACATTTGACATTTTAATAAACATGCTTTTTATATAACCTCTTTTAATTTTGTTTTTAGAATTTTTTATTAAAAAAGAAATGTTAAAAAATATTACAATAACTCCTAGGAAAGGCAATAACATCCCTTATATTTTCTAAACCCGTTAAATAAAGTAGCATGCGTTCAAAACCTAAACCGAATCCAGAATGAATACAACTACCAAAACGACGTAAATCTAAATACCAATCTAAATTTATTGTATTTATTTGCATTTCATGCATTTTATTTTCTAAAATTTTCAATCTTTCTTCTCTTTGGGAACCGCCTACTAATTCTCCTACTTTTGGAACTAATAAATCCATACCTGCAACTGTTTCATTATCATCATTATTACGCATATAAAAAGCCTTAATATTTTTAGGCCAATGTGTCACAAAAATAGGTTTTTTGAAAATAACTTCTGTCAAATATTTTTCATGTTCTGTAGATAAATCCGAACCGTAAATAGGTTTTTGTTCAAAATTAAAAGAACTTTTATCAAGAAGAGTAATAGCCTCTTTATAAGTAATTATTGGAAAATCTTTAAGATTAATAACATAATTTAATCTATTAATCAAGCCAGGTTCAATATTTTTATCAAAAAAATCTAAATCAGATTTATTTTTTCGTAAACAAAAATTAATTACATACTGTAACATTTGTTGCACTAAAATAATACTCGATGACAAATCATAAAAAGCCATTTCTGCTTCAATCATCCAAAACTCAGCAATATGACGAGAAGTATTAGATTTTTCTGCTCTAAAAGTAGGAGAAAAAGTATAAACTTTTTTAAAAGCTGTTGCAAAAGCTTCAGCTTCTAACTGTCCTGTTACAGCTAAAAAAACAGGTTTTTCAAAAAAATCTTTTTTAAAATCAATAATCTTTTTATTTGATAAATTTTGAAGATCCAAACTCGTTACTTGAAATAAAGACCCAGCTCCTTCGCCATCATTAGTAGTAATAATAGGAGCATGAATATTAATAAAACCTTTATTTTGAAAAAAATTATGTATAGCAAAAGTTACAGTATTACGTAACCTAAAAACAGCGCCAAAAAGTTTTGTTCTTAATCGTAAATGAGGTAATTGTCTTAAAAAAGCTCTAGAATGTGGTTTTGGTTGAATAGGATATTTTATAGAACTAGAACCTAAAATAACAAAACGAGAGGCCACAAATTCTAAATTCCTAATAGAAGCATTCTTCAAAGGCATCAAAATACCTTCTATATAAACAGAAGCACCAATATTAAGTTCATTTTTAATTTTTTTTAAACAAATAAATTCATTATCTTTACAAATAACTTGCAAATCTTCAATAAAAGAACCATCATTAATATCAACAAAAAAAATATTTTTTTGAAAACGACAATTTTTTATCCAACCATTAATAGAAATTTTTTTTTTACATATAAAGAATATTTTTCATAAATATTTTTAATAGTTTTGTTAGCCAACATACCAAATAATATATCTCTTTCGATAAATTTCTCTCAATAATATAAGTATTGAAATTAAGTTTTTAATTGTAAATTTAGAATAATCATACCAAAATAAAATTAATTAAAAAATAATAAATTTTATCTTTTTATTTGATTTTATAAACCTAAAACAGTAACCAATATACAAGGATATTTGTATCTTCTTTTAATTATTAGTCGAAACAAATTATGACTAATTTAATTTTATCACGTTATCATCTTTTTTATCTTTGAAAAATTTATTAATTTTATTTAATCAAATTTTGGTAATAAATATTTTAATAATAAACTATAAAAAATGCTTATATTTCTAATCTCGAAAATTTTTTTGAAAATCTAATTTGAAAAAAAATATATCCAATAGAAAATCTCTTAATATATTTGTAAAATTTAATAAATACAATTAATAATCTAGATAAAAATGATAACTAATAAACTATTGGAATTAGATGAAAATAATAAAATAAAATTTTCTTACAAAAATAAAAAATTCCATTTAGTATTACAAAAAAGTAAAATAATTTAAACTAACTACTATAATATAACATATAATAATTTCATACTAGAATTATATAATTTTTATATCAAATGTCAAGAAAAATTAAATAAATATGCAATTTTATTCAACTTTTAAATTTTATTTATTTTAAATTTTAAACCAAAATAAAAGAAAAATAAGCACTTTTAAAATAACAAATTAACTTCTAATATCATAATTACAAAATATGTTATAATTAAAAAGTTGATATTATTTTTTGAATATTAAATATTCATTTTAATAAAATCATTTCCATAAATTAAAATTAAAATAAGATTTTATAAATTAAAAAAAGCCAATTTCTTATAAATAATTAAAGACACCAAAAGACCTAAATATAAAATAATCTCTACCAGTACTGATAAAATAAAAGATTCCTGAAAAGAAATTAAAACCATTCTTAAAAGCTGGTTGCGACAAAGTAATTAATCAAAAAAGATATATTTAACCAAATAATTCTAAGAATATTCTTTAGAATAAGAACAATAAGAATAAATAGCTAACGAGCTGCCAAGCAAAATTAGTTCTCGAAAGAGAATAAATTAGGGAAAGCGATGTGCTTAGAAACTTGCTCGCATCATTTGGACGGAGGTTGATTGTAAATAAAACAGCAAAGATAAATCGCTGAATAAAAGGAAATTAATCTTCTATCCGTATAGAATAAGACTTGTTTAATAATAGAGATATCAGAAAAATAAATCTAGTTGTTGGAATACAAATTTAGAAAAATTTCCTATTTTATTTAAAGAGTGTTATTTATAATAAATACCAAAAAAAATAATCTATTACTATT
>NZ_JAOSIR010000013.1:0-14438 GCF_030586865.1 Candidatus Phytoplasma crotalariae | reverse complement strand
AAGAGACATTTAAACGGGGTTTTTGTGAACTACCTACAATTTTTTTTCTTAAACGTAAATGACGTTTTCGTCTTAAAAGTTGAGAAGATTCTTTTTTAATCATAAACCGAATAAATTCCTTTTTTATATTACCTATTTATTATTATTTTAATTGACTAAATATATACATATTTTATGTTTTAATTGAATTAATTTTAATAATTTTTTTTTTATGAATGGGGACTACAAAATTTTTTCTTCATAGGGCCCAAAATAGACTAGGATCTAGCCTAATATCCCTAAAAATATCAATATTTTTTTGGTCTTATATGTATAAAATTTTTGCAATATTTTTTATTTCTTTTAAAAAAAACACAAAAAGATCAACTAAAAAAGTTGATCTATCATATTAACAAATTATTATTAATTGTAATATTTGTAGGAAATAATAAAAAAAGTGAAACCTAATATCTTCAAAACAAGATCAAAAATCTTGAAAATTGTATGAAATAATTATCCTTATTCTTGATTATAATTAATCCAAAACATTTTAATTCTATTAATTTTATTAAAAATAAAAAACACTTATAATATACAAAAAATTATACTCTTCGCAAATTCATTTTTTTTAAAGCACGAACAGATATAAAAACTTTTTTAACTTGACCGTGATCCTCAATAATGCGAATTTTTTGCAAATTAGCCTTCCATTTTCTTTTATTAGCATTCATAGCATGACTACGTTTATTACCGCATAAAATAGCTTTACCTGTTAAATAACATTTGGCCATTTAATATTTACTCCTTTTATTTTTTATATAAATTAAATTAATAATAATAATTTTAACAATTTTTTAGTAAATTATTCAAATTAACTTATTAATAAACAATGTATCTAATACAGATGGATTAATTGCGTTTTATTTAAAATCAGCCCCCCGTCCAAACCGGACAAGCAAGTTTCCCAGTATCCGGCTTTCCCTAATTTACTCTCTTGCGAGAACTAATTTCCCCTTGCGGTTAATTAGCTATTTATTCTTATCGTTCTTATTCTTTATGATATCATTTATTTGTTGATTTGTCACTTTTCGATGACAGTCTTTACACAATGCCTTTGTTCTTTTATTCATGACACTACGGTGGCTCGCATTGCGAATTGTACCAATGTGGTGAATTTGGAGTTGAGTTGTTCTATCACAGTTCTCGCAACGTTCCGCTTTTAGGCGGTCAGTTAGATGTGTACGCCTTTGGAATATAAATCTATTAATGGCGCTATTAGGATTTTCCTAATAGTTACGCATTTTTTTAATTTTATCCCAAGAGTAAACATCCCATGGTTCATATTGAGTTTTTTCTTTATTATTATAAAAGATCCCCCAAGTTGAACCTATATTGAATTTCTGTTAACTTTTTAATATTTATTATTAATTATTAAATAATTTATCTTTTATTTTCTTGATAATCGATAAATCTCAACAACAAAATAACAAAATCTAGAAATAAATTAATTAAAATTATGTGAAAAGAAAAAGCCAAAGCCCACTCATACTTTTTATCTAAACGTTTTTTAATTAAACATTCTACTGCAGCAAAATTTCTAGACAACTCTAAAGAACCAATAAAAATGCTAACAATAGTAATTATGAATCCTAAAAAACTACTTTGTATAAAAACATTTATACTCGCAAAAAACATTAACAAGATAATTAATATAAGTAGAAAAAATTTTAATTTATAATTAACTTTTACAACTCCTAAAGAATATAAAAGATTCATAAACACAAACAAAACACAAACACATATTAAAGCAAATGCCAAAATAGATAACAAACCCGAATAATGAACATTTACTACACTAAAAGAGCTGCCCATAAATATTCCTTGAAATAAGGCATATAAAATAGAAACTGTTTTCAAACTATTATATTTAACAAAACCACTATAAAAAGCCAAAACCAAACTTATACTAAAAGAGGATAATATAGACACGAAAGACAAATTTAACTGAATAGGTAATGAAAAAATAGATAAAAAATAAAAATACGATAGACCACTACATAAACTAATTATAAGCAAAAACAAAGTTTTAATAACAATGCCTAATCTATTAGAATAATCATTTGTAAAATAATTATTTTTCATTTGAGTTTTAGAAACATTAATAATATTGGTTAAAATAAAATTTTTATCTCGTTTAATCATTTTAATAAATATTTAAAAACCCTTTCTATTTATTTTTTATAATTAATTAGTGTAAAAAAAATAACTCTTAAAAACAATAATAACAAAATCAAAAGAAATTAACAATGAATTAAATTGGAATAATTAACTATTTATTTTTAAGATACGGATAGATTAATTGCGTTTTATAAAACGATTTGTATTTGTTGTTTTATTGACAATCAGCCCCCGTTCAAACGATGCGAGCAAGTTTCCCAGAACACCGCTTCCCCTAATTTATTCTCTTGCGAAAACTAATTCTGCCTTGTGGCTAAATTAGCTATTTATTATTATTGTTCTTATTCTGTCTAATATCATGTATTTGTTGATTGTATTATCTTCTGATGACAATCTTCTTTACACAATACCTTTTTCCGAGCAATTTTCGAAATTACATCAATTTTCCTTCTTAGGCCATTTCAGGCTTCTCCGTAGAATCATTCGGTGGCAGGGTCTTCTTGACTAATTTACTTTCGTTGCAACCCCTATTTTATGGTCTGCTATAATCTGACATTCTTTCGTCTTTCAGACCGACCATCTCCTTTCAGAGTTTATCAACCCTGGCTATTGGTTAAATAGCAAGAAATTTAGGCCTCTTGGGTGCCCCCATCGATTTCGATAAATATTCTTTAAATTTAAAATATTTTATCCTTTATAATTATATATCAATAACTTCCATAAAATTTATATTATTTTTTAATTCATAAGAAAGAAATTAATTGCTCTTTTAAAATATTAAAAACTTATTTATAAATAATTTATATAAATACAATTTAATTTGTCTCAAATGAAAAAAGGCTATTTTTTTAAAATAGCCAAAAATTATATAATTGATCTTTAAATTTCTAAAATCTCATAATCTGTTTTAAACTAAATATTTTTTTGAACAGGGAAATATTCGATTTTTAATAATTTCCATTTATTTTCTTGAGGCAAATTTTGATATAAGCTTTCTTCTAATTCTTGCCCAGTCTTAACATTAACATAACAATTAAGCCTAAAATTTTTATCAACATCCTCATACATAATATTAGTATTACCTTTTGCATCTATCTCGTTAACATAACCTAAAAACTTAAATTCAATATCAATTCCATTAATTTTTCTAATTAAAATAGATGATTCATTTACTTTATTCAAGTTTTTAAAATTTTTATCTAAAGATTCATCAAGTTTATCAAGATTTGCTTGAGGTTTATCAATATGTTTAGATAAATATGATTCATTCCAAGATTTATTTAGTAAATTTTTTTTAGCATAATACAATTTAGATACAAAATTGATAACAGAAATTATAGCAAAAAACAAAAAAATAATTAATAAAACCACTATAAAACCAGAAAAATGATTTATTTTTTTAGATTTTAAAATCATTTTTTAACCTCTTATCTATTAACAATATTTTTAATTAAACAAACATAAAAACGAAAAAATAATTATTTTTTTCGGAATATTATTGTTGTATAAATGAAATATTTTAATTATAATATGAAATTTTTTAATAAAATTTGTTGGAAAAAACATTTTTATTTTTTTCAAAAATTATAATAAAGTTACCGAGTTATTAATTTTAAATAAAAATTTATTAGAATAATTTAAAAAATGTTTCTCCAAATATTACATAAAAATTATAAATTATAGAACAACCAAATTATACCATATTTATAATCTAATAATTTTCAAAAATAACTCCAAAATTAAAAAATAATATTCCCTTATAGAGTTATAAAAAGTAATTATTTCTGGACATATTTCGATAATTAATAAATATTTAAACATAATAAAATTCTAAAATATAATATAATGAAATTTGACATTAACATAGATATATGTTAAAATTATTTTAAAAAAATATTATAGTTTTATTTTTTAATTCACAATAACTATAATAGTATAAACGGATATTTTAATTATTTTAAATAAATAATAATATAAAATTGATATAACCAAAATCATTTTTTAAGAATTTAATAGATTTAGAATTAATAATTACAATGAAAATATCTAAAAAATTAATAATATAAAAAAATTAACTTAAATTAAATATATATGAATTTTGTAATACAAAATTAATAATCAAATTTAGAAAGGTTTATTAAATTTAAAAAATTAAATTTAGGTTCAGATTAAAAATGAAAAATTTTTTACCTAAAAATAATCGTATTTGGTTTATATTTATGTTTTTCATAACTATAATAACCAGTTATATTGTTTTTTACTCAATTTCAGTTTATCCTAATAAAAACATAGATGAAGGAATAATTATTACTTCTACAACTAATTTATTAGATGATTTAGTTAATCATTTAATAGGAAATGTAGATGAAAAAGAAAATCCACCAGATAAAAAATATCAAAAAATCGAAAATATTAAAACTTATGTTTTAATGGGACCAGGAGTAGATCCTCACAATTATAAAATGAAACAATCCGACAGAATGGCTATAAAAAAAGCTGATTTAATTATAACTAACGGATTACACTTAGAATCTAAAATGATAGATTCCTTTCCTTTAATCACTCCTAAATCTAATATATGGTACGCTTCTCAAGCTATTAAAGATGATCAACTAATTATAGATGAAACAACAAGCCAAAAAGATCCTCATATTTGGTTTAGTATTGAATTATGGCAACAAGTATTAAAAAATTTAAAAGAAAAATTAAAATCAAAATTATCTAAATCACAAGATCAAGAATTACTAGAAAACAATTTTAATTTATATATGGAACAATTAGATCATTTAAAAAAAAATACTGAAGAAAAATTCAAAAATAAAGATATTATACTTATTACAGCTCATGATGCTTTTTCTTATTTAGCTAAAGAAAATAAATTTAAAGGATTATATTCTATACAAGGAATATCAACACAAACCGAAACTTCTCCTCGTGATATCGAAAAAATAGCTGACATTATAATACAATACAAAGTTAAAGCTATCTTTATAGAATCATCGGTTCCACACAACTATCTCGATAGTTTAATAGAAGCAGTCACCAATCGTAAACCTATTTTTAAAATAAAAATTAGTGACCAAGAATTATATTCTGATTCGTTAGGTACCCAAAAAGATTCAAATTATAAACAATTGCCAGGAACAAATCAATATTTTCAAATGTCAAGTTATATAGGAGCTTTTTTACATAATATCGATATTATTAGTCAGGAGTTAACATAAAATGAAAATGTCAGAAATAGCGATCCAAATAAAAGATTTAACTGTTTCTTATCAATATCAAAAACCTGTTCTATGGGATATAGATTTAGAAATTAAAAAAGGATCTTTTACTGCTATATTAGGCCCTAACGGGGCCGGTAAATCAACTTTAATAAAAACTATAATAGAATTAATTCCAAAGCTCTCAGGAGAAATTTTATTTTTTGGCAAACCATACAAACATCTACAAAAAAAAATAGTTTATGTTCCGCAAAGAAATGAAGCTTACTGGAATTTTCCTACAACAGTTCTAGATATAGTTTTAATGGGAAGATACGGACATCTAGGATGGTTCAAAAGGCCAACCGAACAAGATAAAAACATTGCTAAACAAGCTTTAAAAGAAGTAGATATGTTATCTTTTCAAAACCGTCAAATTTCAGAATTATCGGGAGGTCAACAACAAAGAGTTTTTTTAGCTAGATCATTAGCGCAACAAGGAGAAATTTATTTGTTAGATGAACCTTTACAAGGAATCGATATACAAACAGAAAAAAAAATCATTTCCATTTTACAAAAATTAAAAAAAGAAGGTAAAACGATTATCGCAATACACCACGATTTAACAACAGTTGAACAATATTTTGATCATATTATTTTACTTAATTTATATAAAATAGCAAGTGGCGAAACTATAAAATGTTTTACATTAGATAATATAAATAAAACTTTTCGAAATACTTCGAAAGGACGGAAAATAACAAAAATATTATGAATATTACAACGTTTTGGAACTATACCAATATCAAGCTTTTGACAGGTGCTTCTTTATTGGGTTGCGCTTCAGGAATCATAGGTATTATTATGATTTTTCGCAAACAATGTTTACTAGGTGACACTATTGCGCACACTATTTTGCCCGGAATTGTAGTAATGTATTTGATAACTCAAAAAACAAATGAATGGGTTTTGTGGATAGGCGCTTTTATATCTTCAATAATGGCCATAGGATTAATAGAATTAATCAAAAAATATTCTAGCTTGCCAATAGATGCAATTTTATCACTAATTTTATCCTCTTTATTCGGATTAGGTAATATTTTAATATCTCTAGCTCAAAAAATATCTGCCAATAATAAAATTGCTGTTTTAGAAAAATTTATATTAGGACAAATAGCTCTTATTTCTTATAATAATGTCATCTATATAACAATAGTTACTATTATTACTAGCATAATTATTATAATTTTATGGAAAGAATTTAAAATATTCATCTTTGATCCGATCTTTACCCGTAGTATTGGCTTTAATATTAAATTAATCAATTTTATTTTAAATATATTGTTAATAAGTATTATTATAATTAGTTTGAAATTAATGGGGGTTATTTTAACTAGTTCATTTATAACTTTACCCGGAATCATTTCTCTAAAATTTAGTAATAAACTTAATATTAACGCTATTTTATCGGCTATAATAACTGCTATCGTAAGCTTAATAGGTATTTTTATTAGTTACCAAATACCCAATATGCCTACAGGACCTATTATTATTATAATTACTGATATTTTAATCATAGCTACACTCTTATTAGCGCCAAAAAAAAGTTTAATTACAAAATATATAAAACAAAAAAAATATCTCAAAAATCTTAAAAAATTCAAATCATTAATTAATATTTATTTAAAAAATAAATGTAGCAAAGATCTTAATTTAGAAAAATTTTTATTCCAACAAAAATATCTTATTTGTAGAAATAAACAAATTATGATTACTTCAAAAGGTAAAAGAGTTATTCAAAAATTAATCAATAAGGAATGTTAACAAATGATAATACAATTTTTAAATAAAATCGCTACAAAATTTGAATGGGATGTATTTTTAATCTTAACCATAACTTCCCTAGCTTTAGCTAGTTTAGGTATTTTTTTAGTCTTAAAAAAAATGACTATGACAGTGGATGCTATCAGTCATACAGTATTATTAGGTATCGTTTTAGCTTTTTTAATAACTAAAAACTTAAATTCACCATTATTAATTATAGGAGCTATTTTAACCGGTTTAATTACTGTTATTTTCATAGAAATACTAAAAAAACATGCTCAAATTTCATCAGACGGAGCTATTAACATAATTTTAACTTTTTTATTTTCCATAGCTATTATTATAATCAATAATTATACACGTAACGTACATATAGATACAGATGCAGTATTTTTAGGAAATGTAGAATTAATTCATATAAAACAAATATATAAAATATTTCCGATTCTTATCATTAACATAATTTATATTTTTTTATTTTTTAAAGAAATTAAAATTTTTATTTTTGACCCATGTTTATGTGCATTATTAGGATTTTCTACAATAATTATTAATTACTTATTAATGACTTTAGTTTCTGTAACAGTAGTCGTTTGTTTTGATATTGTTGGTTCTATTATGGTAATATCTTGTATGATAGGGCCAGCTATGACTGCTATTCTTTTAACATCTAATTTATTGTCTGGTTTTTTGCTATCTTTATGGATCAGTTTAATAAATACTTATTTAGGATACTTTTTAGGAATCTTATGGGATATACCAATAGCTAGTTTAATAGCTATTATTACCTTAATACATTTCTTATTAGTTTTAATTTGTGAAAAAAGAAAAGGTATAATAATAACAATTATACAAAATCATAAACAGAAAAAAAATTTATTAATGTTAAATTTATTAATTCATTTAGAAAATCATCAAAATCAACCATTTAAACAACAATTAACCATTATACAAAAAGATTTAAAATGGAATAATAAAATTTTTAACAAATGTATAGAACAAGCTTTTAAAAATAGCTATATTATTTACAATAAAAATAATCAAATAACAATTAGCCCTTTGGGAAAAAATTTTATCCAATCGCAACAACAAGATAATAATTTTCTTTACTTTAAAAAGAAAAAATGTTAGAATTAAATTGTCCATAGATAAAAATAATGCTAGAAGAATTAAAAATTAAAAAAGGAGGCTATTTTTTTGTTAAAAATTATAAAAAATAGTATTTTATTCTTCTTAGTTAGTTTAGCTTGTTTATTAACCATTTTCAATATAAACAATGCCAAAATGTCTATAAAAGCTTATGATGATGGTTTGTATTTCGACCAATTGTCACGCGCATCTGATGATAAAAAAGAAAAAGTTTTATCTTTAACTCAACATTTGATAACAAAAGATAATGTTAAAAAATTATCATCCACAGTTAAAGAAGCATTAAACTTATTCTTAACTAAAGTATTCCAAGGAACTTTTGGAATCCAAATATGGGATTCCGATGATCCAAATTTTTCTAAATTCGCTAATTTTGCTTGTGATAAAGATTTACCAGGTGAATATTATAAAACTATATTACCTAATGAAATACAAACTTATTATACAACAAAAATTATAAAATTAATCGACTCCGAAGCAGATACTACTTATTCAGATGAAATTACAAAAGTAATTACAAGTGATTACATATCAGGACAAGTACAAAAAGCTATCGTAGATTTAACAAACTAACTTAAAATAAATAAACTATTTATAGCCTAAAAAGCTATAAATAGTTTTTTTTATTTTATTATTTGATTTAAAATATAATATACAGAATTTTAACTACCTGATATATTTAACAAACCAACATATACACTAGAACTACCAAATCCAGAAATTTGAAATTTAAAATCATTAGCAATATCTTGAATATTGTTTAATAAATCAAAAAAATTACCAGAAACAACGACCATATTAAAAGGATTTTTTATAAAACCATTCTTAATACAAAAACCTGAAGCTTGCAAACTAAATGAACCACTTATCTCATCTATACCTGCGTGACAACCTACTATAGAATTAACATAAATACCATTCTTAACAGCATATAATAATTCAGGTAAAGATTTATTTCCTGATTTTAAATAACAATTGCTCATAGAAATAGAACCGTTAAAACTATTCCCTTCCGGCAAGACATTAAAAATTTTAGCAGTTTGTAAATTATGAATAAAATTATTTAAAATTCCTTTAGTAATAATAGGTTTAGCTCGACAAGCGACTCCTTCATCGTCAAAAATCGGATTAAAAAAAGCTGTTGAAATAAAAGGATCATCTATAATAGTAACTTTAGGATTAGCCACTAATTTACCTTGGCTATGTTGATATTTACTTAAATTACGATAAACATATAAAGCGTTAAAAACATTTTGAAAATTTGATAATAATTCCGAAAAAACTTCATTTGAAAAAATTACACGATAAAATTTAGATGGTAAAGTTTTAGCACCAATTTTGCTTTCTCCTAATGTTAATATATTTTTAACATACATAGAAAGTTTAAAATCTTCGAATTTTTTAACAGGAAAAGATTTATCAACTTCTTCTTCTTGAATTTGATTATTACCAAAAACACAATTAGCTTCTAATAAAGCATAACTATTGCATTGTTGTAATTTTAATCCTAAAGAATTAACTATTTTTTGACACCAAAAAATTTCACTATACAATAAATTACATTTTTTAGTAAAATACTGACTAACTAATAATTGTTGATAAAATTTTCGCAATAATTTAATTTTATGATCGCAAGGTATGGAATCAAAATTAAAATTATCTTCTATAATATTGTTATATTGTGGAGATCCTGAAAACAAAAAATCTTGTTCATTAAAATTTAAAATCCTTATTTTTTCTTTTAAACGCTTTAAAATTTTATCTATTACAACATCATCATTTAAATCATCTATTTTTTCCAAATAAATAGAATTTTTTTTATTTTTAAATAAACCATGAATAAGAATACGGATAGATTAATCGCGTTTTATCCAGCGATTTGTATTTGCTGTTTTATTTACGATCAGCCCCCGTCCAAACGGTGCGAGCAAGTTTCCAAGCACACCGCTTTCCATAATTTACTCTCTTTCGAGAACTAATTTCCCCTCACGGTTGATTAGCTATTTATTCCTATTGTTCTTATTTTTCTGATATCATGTATTTGTTGGTTGGTTATCTTCCGATGACAAACCTTACACAATACCTTTGTTCTCTTATTCATGATACTTTGGTGATTCGCATTGCGAATTGTGCCAACGTGATGAATTTGAAGTTGGGTTGTTTTGTCGCAGTTTTCACAACGTTCCGCCTTTAAACGGTCAGTTAGATTCGTACGACCATGGAATATATATTTATTAATGATAACATCTGGATTCTCCTTATAGTTACGCATTTTTTTAATTTTATTCCAAGAGTGAACTTCCCATGGTTCGTATTGGATTTTCCCTTTACTGAGGTAAGAAATAGCCCAAGTTGAACCTATATTTAGTTTCTTTCGAACTCTGGCAATTGATGTTTTTTGTTTTCTTGCCAATGTTTTCAAACAGCTATATTCAGCTAGATAATTTAAATGGGTTAAAACACCTAGATTGTTAGCTAAACAGAAGTATCGGGTAAATTCCTCGGACAATTGTTTTATAGGTACGGATTATTTCTAATTCGTCTCTATCCGCTAATGTTTCGTCGTGTTTCACCTTTCCCTGTTTTAACCAATTGTATTCATATCCATATTCTTCGGCATTCGCTTTGGGAATTTGGATTTGGACCTTGCCATTTAGAGAATTCTTTGTGACTTTCTCTTTTCGACTTTTATTGGTGGGGTTTACCTTTATCATATAGGATAAAAACCTTATCCCTTTGTTAGCTTTCACAATTTTTGATTTGTCCTTATTGATAGTAAGTTTTAAATCTTGTTCTAGCCATTGCGTGACTTGATTCTTAACCCTTTCAGCTTTGTCATACTCGCCTTTGACACCAATGATAAAATCATCAGCGTAGCGGATATATTCAACTCTTGGATTTGGATTTAGATTGATAGAACTATCAATCCCCAGTTTATGGTGCTGGTTTTTAAACCATGCTTTCCGATATTCCGGATTTTTCTTCCTAATCGGCTTCCCTTCTTTAATCAGTTCCTCCATTTTCAGATCGATGTAATGTAAGTATACATTCGCCAACAAAGGGGAAATAATTCCTCCTTGGGGAGAACCTGATAAAGATTCGTACTTAATACCGTCCTTCATGAAACCGGCTTTCAACCATTTGTTAATAGTTGAGAGGGTTTTATTCTTTCTGATGAACTGATTTAAGGTCCTCATGAAAATCTCGTGATTGATCGTATCAAAGTAACCTTTTAGGTCGATTTTGACAATGTAATCGATTCCTTGAAATCTTTGTCTGACGCGTTTGATGGCTTCATGACAAGATTTTTTGGTTCTGAATCCAAAGCTCCATTCCGAGAAAATTCCCTCAAAATAAGGAGTTAAGAGTTGTTCCAGGCATTTTTGTATCAACCTGTCCTTGATGGTAGGTAAGCCCAGGGGTCTGGTTTTTTTATTATCATTGGGAATAAAAACTCTTTTAACTGGTTTCGGGTTATAACCATTGTTAACGTATTCCTGATGGTATCTTTCTAATCTTTCAAGATCAATCCCATCAATGGTTTTATCATCAATTCCTGGAGTACCCGCTCCTTTGTTAGCGGCAATTCTATTGAGTGCCGTTAACGTGTTATAAAAGTTATTCATTCCCTGCTGTAGTTCTCTTTTTAGAGAGTAACCATTTGATGAACAATATTGAATTTTATTCAATGTTCGCAAAAGTTTAGTTTCTGGTGAAACCGTTGTTGACATAATTTATCAACTCCCTTCTCGATGTCATTGAATAAATAGTAAATTACTTTCTTCTTTCGCCCTATAAGAGTAATTAACTCTCATCTTGGTAAGACGATTAACTAAATTATTCCAGATTTAGGTTTACCCTTACGACTATTAAGAAGATGCTTTATCCTTGACCGTCCGGGCTTTTATTTCCGGATTTGTAAATCTAATTACTTAGTTTTAGGATTCTCCAAGTTACACTAAATTTCTACCTTAATTCTTTAGGGGAAGTATCCTCTTTGACGAGGCTGATTCCAGGTTTCTTTATCTGATAAACTACTCAATACTAGTTATCTATATTAGTAGTCTCTGGACTGTCCGTTTAAGCAACTTTCGAACAGGTCTTTAAATTACCTCAATTTCCCTTCTTAGGCCATTTCAGGCTTCTCCATGGAATTATTTGGTGGCGAAGTCCTCTTGACTAATTTGCTTTCGTCGCAACCCGCTTTTATAGTCTGCTATAATCTGACATTTTTTCATCTGTCTGACCGACCATACCCTTTCAGAGTTTATCGACCCTGGTTATTGGTTAAATAACACGAAATTTAGGCATCTTTGGCGCCCTAACTAGTTAAATGATTAGCTGTAAATTGTTCTATATGTCCATCTTCTAAATTAATATTAAACTTTCTTTCTTCATATCTTACAATCTCTAACCCATCTAAACCTTGTAATTTACTTTTTTGAAACCATTTCTGATAATTAATCATATCTTCACCTTTAATCAACTGCCACTAACAAACATTTCTTTTATACGAATAGTGGGTTGCCCTAAATCTACAGGAATATCTCCTGAAATAGATCCGCAATAACCTTGCGCCAATTGAACATCTTTGCCAACACGATCAATTTTCAATAAAATATCTTGTCCTTTGCCAATCAACATCATACCCTTAATAGGAGTAGTAAGTTGACCATTTTGAATTAAATAACCAATATTAACCATAAAATTAAATTCTCCTGTATTGGGATCAACAGTTCCACCTCCCAAATATTTAGCATAAAAACCATAATCTGTGTCTCTAATAATTTGTTCAGGATCATGCGGTCCTGCAGCAATATAAGTAGAGTTCATACGCGAAGTAGGTGAATACTTATAAGATTCTCGTCGACCAGAACCTGTGGGCGGCATATTTAATTTATAACCGTTACGCATATCTACTAAATAAGATTTCAAAATACCATTACTAATTAAAAGATTTTTTTGTGTTAAATTACCTTCATCATCAATTTTGGTTGACCCCCAAGCTCCAGGTATACAACCATGATCCACAGCGGTCACCAGAGAAGAAGCTATTTTTTTGCCAATTTTATTAGAAAAAGGCGATAATCCTCTAGCAACTGATGTTGCTTCTAAAGAATGTCCGCATGCTTCATGAAAAATAACTCCGCCTGAACCATTATTAATCACAACAGTCATCATTTGAGCCTTAATTTCTTGTGCCGATAACATCTCAATAGATTGTTTTGCTACTTGTTGAGATATTTCTTGTAAATTTAAAGAATTTAAAAAAAATCCAGTAGACCCTTTTCCAAAACTTCTACTAAATTCTTGTATATTAGAATCACTTTTAGCCACAGAAGTTAAAATTAAATTAACATAAGAACGATTATCACAACGAGAAATACCTCGACTATTCACTATCCAAACTTTTTGGAATTTATCTTCTAAATTCACTAAACTTTTAATTATTCGAGAGTCTGTCTGACGAATTACACGAGAACAATATAGCATTTTATCAATTTTTTGTTGCCAAGTAATATCATCACAAATTTTTTGTGAGATATTCGGTTCAAAATCAAAATTTTTAGAAAAAATTTTAGTTTTATTTTTTAATAAATTTTTATATTTCAAAATTAAATCTACAATATGTTGATAAATTATTTCATTAGTATATAAATAAATTTCTTGATTATTAATTAGTAATCGAATACCTAAACCATAAATATGATGTTCTATAGAACTTACTACATTTTGATCAATAACTTTCCATAAGTTAGACAAAGTATCTTCGAAAAAAAATTCAACAAAATCAATTCCTTCTCCCAAAGATAAATTAAAAATCTTTTGAATTTCTTCGATATTTAACATACAATAATTTTCTTCTTTCTTTGTTAATGTGTTTTTTAACGATAACAATTTTCACATAACAGGGATATTTTGTTTCTTTTTCACATAATTGGCTAATACTTAGCAAATTATGCTTAAGTCCTTCAACAAAAGGCAAAATACCTTTAATAGTAGTTTCTGTTCTAGCGATTTCAGCTCCATTTAAACGACCTTTGAGGCTAATTTTAATCCCCTTCAATCCTGCTTTTAAAGCTGTTTGAATATGCATTTTTTGAA
>NZ_JAOSIR010000012.1:0-14965 GCF_030586865.1 Candidatus Phytoplasma crotalariae | reverse complement strand
AGTTATTTATATCTTAAAATATCCAATTTAATAAAATTATAAAAAAATTGCATTTAAAAAATTGAAGAAATAAAAAAATTATTTCAAATTCATAATAAATACTAAAATCTAAAAAATATTTAATATCTAATTTTACAATAAAAAATCTAGTTTATTAATTTAATTATTCAATCAAATCATAAATAAAATTTGAAAATTATAAAATTGTGTATACTTATAATGACTATACAATTTTTTATTATGTATAGTATATTAAAAAAATATATTTAGAAAGAGGGCGCAAAGAGACCATAAATTCCATAGATTAACGTACTATCTTATTCGGAATAATAATATGAGACCGCATAAAAATTGAAAAATGGGCTTGGCAAATTATCTCGAAAGAGTAATAAGTAACAGCAAAAGCATGAAAGCGATGTAAGAAAAAACAACTAATTCGAAAGCATTCGCAAGGTCAGCAGTTATGGAAAAGGTGAAAATCCCTAAACAGTTAAAAAAATGTTGTTAATAAATAAACCTCAATGGCAAGTTGTTATAAGTCAGGAGCTCTAAGACGCTTAATTTAGTAAATCTTTCGCGAATTAAGATTATTCCCAGTAATCCTTCAATGGATAACTTAGAGAACAAAACTCGTTCCTAAAAAAAATAATAAATAATTTTTTTAAATAAAGAACGTAAACTGTCCCTAAAACTGCACGTAGAATTTATGAGTAACTTTGATCTCCCTAAAAGCACCTTCTTAGGGTTAAAACTAGTAGTACTAGGCTCAAGGGAAAAGCGAAACTTAGAGTAGTCGTCAGTTTAATTCTGGAATTGGAATATTTGAGAAGAACCTGATCAAGGCGAAGGGTAATAACCTTTACATGGCGAAAGAGTTTCAATATCTGAGATTATAAGATATTAGGCGCCGGATGCTTGGAAACTTGCTTGTCCGGTTCTGTGGGGGGCTGGCTTGGAATATATGACGAAATTAATTTGTTATTAAACCCAACTATTCTATCCCAATTATTCTAATTAATGAAAAAAATTAAAAATATTTATTTTTTCTTTATAATTATCATTATTTTAATCATTATTTATAATTCATATAACACAATTAATCTAAATAATTCTGATTTTAAAATAATAAATAAATCTGATAATAATTCCGAAGATCAAATATCTGAAAATAGTTTTGAATCAACTTCTACAATGCAAACCTATTTATCAACGAATCAAAATTTTCATTATATTTCCATTCCCGATAAAAAAGAAAATAATAAAAACATTATATTCTCAAGAGGGGCGCCAAAGAGGCCTAAATTTCGCGCTATCTAACTAATAGCCAGGGTCGATAAACCCTGAAAAAGGAGATGGTCGGTCCGACAAATGAAAAGATGCTGGATTATAGCAGACCATAAAAGCGGGTTGCGACGAAAGCAAATTAGTCAAGAAGACCTCGCCACCAAATAATTCCATGGAGAAGCCTGAGATGGTCTAAGAAGGAAAATGATGTAATACCAAAACCTGTCCGGAAGTTGCTTAAACGGACAGTCCAGAGCCTACTAATATAAACTTTTGGTATTGAGTAGTTTATCAAATAAAGAAACCTGGAATCAGCCTCTTAAGAGGATACTTCCCCTAAAGAATTAAGGTTGAAATTTAGAGTAACTTGGAGAATCCTAAAACTAAGTAATGAAATTTACTAATCCGGAAATAAAAGCCCGGGTGGTCAAGGATAAAGCATCTTTTTAGTAGTCGTAAGGGTAAACCTAAATTTGGAATAATTTAGTTAATCGGCTTACCAAGAAGAGAGTTAATGACTCTTATAGGGCGAAAGAAGATAGTAATTTATTATTTATTCAATGGTATCAAGGAAGGAGTTGATATTATGTCAACAACGGTTTCACTAGAAACTAAACTTTCGCGAACATAGAATATCGTTCATCAAATGGTTACTCTTTAAAAAGAGAGCTGCAACAAGAAATGAATAATTTCTAAAACACGTTAACAGCATTTAATAGAATCGCCACAAACAAAGGGGCGGGCACACCCGGAATTGACAACGAAACCATCGATGGGATTAACCTAGGAAAACTAGCAAGATACCATCAGTAATACGTCAATAATGGTTATCATCCAAAATCAGTTAAAAGAATTATCATTCCTAGTGATAATAAAAGAACCAGACCCCTGGGGCTACCTACCATCAAAGATCGGTTGATACAAAAATGCCTGAAACAACTCTTAACTCCCTATTTTGAAAATGTGTTTTCAGAATGGAGCTTTGGATTTAGAACCAAAAAATCTGGTCATGACGCGATCAAACGCGTTAAACAAAGATTTAAAGGTATCGACTACATTGTCAAAATTGACTTAAAAGGCTACTTTAATACGATCAATCATGAAATTCTTATGAGAACCTTAAATCGGTTCATCAGAAAGAATAAAATCTTCGCAACCATTAACAAATGGTTAAAATCCGGATTCATGAAGGATGGGATTAAATACGAATCTTTATCAGGTTCTCCTCAAGGAGGAATTATTTCCCCTTTGTTGGCAAATGTATATTTACACTACATCGACCTGAAAATGGAGGAACTGATTAAAGAAGGGAAGCCAGCCTGGAAGAATAACTCAGAATATGGGAAAGCATGGCTTAAAAAACAGCACCATCAACTAGGAATCGATAGTCGCATTAATTTGAACCCAAAACCAAGAGTTGAATACATCCGTTATGCTTATGATTTTATCATTGGTGTTAAAGGCGAGTATGATAAAACCGAAGGAATTAAGAATCAAGTAGTCCAATGGCTAAACTTACGATCAGTAAGAACAAATCAAAAATTGTCAAGGCCAGCAAAGGAACTAGGTTTCTATCCTAAATTGTAAAGGTAAATCCCACCAATAAAACCCAAAAAGGAAAGACCACACAGAATTCCTTAAACGGCCAGGTCCAAATCCAAATTCCCCAAGCGAAAGCCGAAGAATACGGAGATTAATACAATTGGTTAAAAAAGGGAAAGGTGAAACACGATGAAACTTTAGCGGATAGAGACGAATTAGAAAAATAATCCGGACCTATCAAACAATTGTCTGAAATACTTTTGATTAGCTAACAATCTCGATGTTTTAACCTATTTGAATTATCTAGCTGAAGATAGCTGTTTGAAAACACTGGCAAAAAAACGAAAAACGTCGATTGCCAGAGTTCGAAAAAAACTTAAACTTGGGCTATTCCTTATCTTCATAAAGAAAAAACCCAATACGAACCTTGGGTCGTTTATTCTTGGGATAAAATTAAAAAAATGCGTAACTACAAGGAAAACCCTGACATTATCATCAATAGATTTATATTCCGAGGTCGGACGCATCTAACTGACCGTCTAAAAGTGGAACATTATGTAAAGATTGTCATCGCAAGATAACCAATCAACAAATACACGATATTAGAAAAACAAGAACGATAAGGATAAATAGCTAACCAACCGCGAGGGGAAATTAGTTCTCGCAAGAGAGTAAATTATGGAAAGCCGGATGCTTGGAAACTTGCTTGTCCGGTTTGGACGGGGGCTGATTGTAAATAAAACGGAAAATACAAATAGCCGAATAAAACGCAATTAATCTATCCGTATTTATTAAATCTATCTATAATGAAAAAAATGAAGATTTTACAATATACTCATTTGCTTTTTACAATAAAGAAGGACAATTAGTGAGAAAAAAATGTTTTAACGAAAATATATTTTATACCTATCATTATAATAAAAAAAATCAATTAGAATATCGGGGCGCCAAAGAGGCCTAAATTTCGTGCTATCTAACCAATAGCCAGGGCCGATAAACCCTGCAAGGAGATGGTCGGTCTAACAAACGAAAGAATGTCAGATTACAGCAGACCATAAAAGCGGATTGCGACGAAAGCAAATTAGTCAAGATGACTCCGCCACCGAATAATTCTAGGGAGAAGCCTGAGATGGCCTAAGAAGGAAATTGATGTAATAAGAAGAGAACCTGTCTCGGAAGTTGCTTAAACGGACAGTCCAGAATCTATCAATATTTACGATATGTATTGGATAGCTTATCAAACAAAACAAACCTGGAATCAACCTCCTAAAGAGGGTACTTCGCCTAAGGAATTAAGGTCGAAATTTAGGGTAACTTGGAGAATCCTAACACCAAGTAATTAAATTTACTAATCCGGAAATAAAAGCCCGGATGGTTAAGGATAAAGCATCTTCTTAGTAGTCGTAAGGATAAACCTAAATTTGGAATAATTTAGTTAATCGTCTTACCCAGAAGAGAGTTAATGACTCTTATAGGGCGAAAGAAGATAGTAATTTATTATTTATTCAATGGCAAGTTGATAACGGTTTCACCAGCAACTAAACTTTCACGAACATAGAAGATTGTTCCTCAAATGGTTACTCTTTAAAAAGAGAATTCCAGCAGGGAATGAATAACTTTTATAACATGTTGAAGAATCACCGCTAACAAAGGCACGGGTAACCCCAAAATTGATAATAAAACCATTAATGGAATTAATCTAAGAAAGATTAGAAAGATACCATCAGGAATATGTCAATAATGGTTACCCCAAAACCAGTTAAAAGAATTCTCATTCCTAGTGATAATAAGAAAACTAGACCCTTGGGTTTACCGACCATCAAAGATCGGTTAATACAAAAATGCCTCGAACAACTCTTAACTCCCTATTTTGAAAATTTCTTTTCAGAATGGAGCTTTGGATTTAGAACCAAAAAATCTTGTCATGACGCTATCAAACGCGTCAAACAAAGATTCCAAGTAATTGATTACCTTGTCAAAATTGACCTAAAAGATTACTTTTGATACCATCAATCATGAGATTCTCATGAGAACCTTAAATCAGTTCATCAAAAAGAATAAAACCCTCGCAACCATCAACAAATGGTTGAAAGCCGGCTTCATGATGGATGGCATCAAATACGAATCTTTATCGGGTTCCTCCTCAAGGAGGAATTATTTCCCCTTTGTTAGCGAATGTATATTTACACTACATCGACCTTAGAATTGATGAACTGATTAAAAAAGGAAAGCCGATTAGGACTATCAACCCAGAATATAAAAAAATATGGAATAAGAACCAGCACCATAAACTGAGGGTTGATAGTTCAATCAACCTAAATCCGAAACCAAGAATTGAGTACATCCGTTACGCTGATGATTTTATCATTGGCGTCAAAGGCGAATATGACAAAACCGAAAAGGTTAAAAATCAATTAACACGGTGGCTAGAGCAAGATTTAAAAATTACCATTAGTAAGGATAAATCAAAAATTGTCAAAACCAATAAAGGGACAAGATTCTTATCCTATATGATAAAGGTAAACCCCACTAATAAAACCCGTAAAGAGAAAACTACACGGAATTCCTTAAACGGCAATGTCCAAATCCAAATTCACCAAGCAAAAACTGAAGAATATGGAGATGAATACAATTGGTTAAAAAAGGGAAAGACGAAACACGATGAAACTTTAGCGGATAGAGACGAATTAGAAAATAATCCGGACCTATCAAACAATTGTCTGAAATACTTTTGTTTAGCTAACAATCTAGGTGTTCTAAATTATCTAGCTGAAGATAACTATTGGAAAACGAAAAACGTCGATTGCCAAAGTTCGAAAGAAACTTAAACTTGGGGGTATCCCTTATCTTAATAAAGGAAAAACCTGATACGAACCATGGGTTGTCTACTCTTGAGATAAAATTAAAAAAATGCGTAACTATTAGGAAAATCCTAATATCGCCATTAATAGATTTATATTCCAAGATCGGACGCATCTAACAGCGGAATGTTTTGAGAATTGTGACAGGGCAACCCAACTACAGATTCATCACATTGAGACGGTCCGCAATGCGAACTACCAAAGGATCAAGAAAGTATTGTGTAAAGATTTTCATCAGAAGATAACCAATCAACAAATATATGATATCAGAAGGAATAAGAACAATAAGAATAAATAGCTAATCAACCGTGAGGGGAAATTAGTTCTCGCAAGAGAGAGTAAATTAGGGAAAGCCGGATGCTGGGAAACTAGCTTGTCCGGTTTGGACGGGGGCTGATTGTAAATAAAACAGCAAATACAAATCGCTGCATAAAACGCAATTAATCTATCCGTATTATGAAACATTATGATGAACCTTTTATTCCTGAATCTCATGATCAACAAGAAATAGATAATAAATATTTCTATAATGAAAATAATCAATTAGTTAAAATTACGGATAAAGATAATAAAATTAAAATTATTTATGAATATGATAATAAAAATATATTAAGAAAAAAAATTAAAGTTTATTTCGGTCATAACGGCGATTGTTATAAAAATGTTTTTGTTTATGAATATAATAAACAAAATCAAAAAGTTTCTAAAATATATAAAGAACTTATAAAACCTAACAAAAATATATTTAGTTTTTTCAAACCAGAAAAACATATAAAATGCCAAAATAAATTTTTTTATAAATATAAATATAATGATAAAAAACAAAAAAATTTAAAGATTTGTTATTTTAATGATAAAATTAGTAAATTTAAATATCAATATGAAAATTTTTAATTTTATAAAAATTAAAAAATAATTTCAAAATATTAATCAAATTATTATTATCTTAATCAAAAAAACAAATTATAATTTTTAAAAATTATAATTTGTTTTCATTTTTTTATTATATAAACGATTTAAATTATATTTTTTACAAAAATTTAATAATAAATTTAAATTAATATTTTCCTTATAAGTTTGTGTATAATCAAAAGATAAAGGCACAGTTTTATCAATAGTTATTAATAAACGATTCAAATGGATTCTATCTTTAAATGGTTCTATTTTGTTTCTTAAATTATCAGGAATTTGTTTTAAATTTATTAACAAATTATCTAAATTATTAAATTTATGCAATAATTTAAGAGCAGTTTTAGGGCCGACACCTGGAATTCCTATAATATTATCAGAATTATCTCCAATCATACTTTTAAAATCAACTATTTGTTCAGGTTTTAACTGATATTCTTTTTGTAATAGTTTCGTATCAAAATCACTGACATTTGTTAAACCTTTTTTTATTAAACGAATAGTTACATAATCATTAATTAATTGCAAAAAATCATGATCACTAGAATAAATATCTGTAATGATTTGTTGAGAACTAGCTTGTTGAGCGATAGTTCCGATAATATCATCCGCTTCATAACCTGTTTGATAATGATATTTTACTCCAGAAATTTTTAAATATTCCTGTACCAACACAATTTGATCTATCAATAATTGAGGTATAAGAGGGCGACCTTTTTTATAATCTAAATAAATTTCTTTTTTTTTAGTTTTTCCCTGTGTATCGAAAGCAACTAAAATATGATTTTGAGCTTTTTCCAAAATTTTTTCAAACATATTGATAAAAATCATTAAAGCATTAAACTTATTTAAATTATTGTTATTTTCAATATTATTTATATCATCGAGATAGATTAACGCGGTTTAGAAAAAAGAAATGATAATAACTTTTTTCATATTCGCAATTAGCCCCCCACAGAACCGGACAAGCAAGTTTCCAAGCATCCGGCGCCTAATATCTTATAATCTCAGATATTGAAACTCTTTCGCCATGTAAAGGTTATTACCCTTCGCCTTGATCAGGTTCTTCTCAAATATTCCAATTCCAGAATTAAACTGACGACTACTCTAAGTTTCGCTTTTCCCTTGAGCCTAGTACTACTAGTTTTAACCCTAAGAGGGTACTTTTAGGGAGATCAAAGTTACCACATAATTCTACGGGAAGTTTTAGGGACAGTTTACCATCATTAAAGTTAAAAATATCGGTAGAAGCTTGATTAATTTAGATGGGAAAGTGTAGGAAGGGGTTAACTGATTTAACCTAATGGATAATTTACATAATACCGAAAAGAATATTATGTATCCTTCCTAATCCTGGTTACAATATCTTACCAAAATGTTTTCATGAAACCACTTTACTTAACTGCTTAGGGACTTGCACCTTTTCCTTGACTTCTGGTCTGGCGTCGACTTGTTGACTAGATATTTCGTCTCATCTCGCTTGCGTGCTTTTGCTGTTATCAACTCTTCTTTCGAACTAGTTGATCAAGCCCACCTTGTGGTGTTTACGTGACCTCTAGAGAGATTATCACTCTAGGCTATGCGTTAAATAGCAGAATTATGAGCATCTTTTGCGCCCTTTTCGTTTATAAGCAGTAGCGTAGTAAGCACGAAAAATAAGTGCATGTCCGTCTACTAAAATTAAATGTTTCATAAATTTTATTGTCCCTCACGAATTAAACAAATATTTATTTTGAATCTAAAAATTTATTTATCAAATCTTGATAATCTGTTGCCGAATCTTTTTTAAAATTTTTATTATCTATTTGTTTAGTTAAATTTTTTTGTTTTTCTATAAAATCGATCAATAAATTTATTTCTTGATAAGTTGCTCCAGAACCTTTAATAATGCGATGACGACGACGATTATTATTAGCGATCAACTCCGGATTTAATCTTTCTTTATGTGTCATACTTTTAATAATAGCTTCGAATTTAATCATTATATTATTATCTAAAATATTTAAATTCGATATTTTATTACTTATTCCAGGAATAAAATTTAAAATTTTTTGAAATGATCCCATTTTTTTAATTAAATTTAAATGTTTTTGTAAATCATAATAATTATAATTATCTTGAAATAGTTTATCTATTAATTCGGCATTTTGTTTGGAATCTATTTTAGCTTCTATATTTTCTATTAAAGTAGATAAATCGCCCATACCTAAAATTCTAGAAGCTATACGATCGGGATAAAAAAGTTCAAAGTTATCATCATTATGTTTTTCTGAGCTAGAAATAAAACGAATAGCTAAATTAGTAATATATCTAATAGATAAAATTAAACCACCTGAAGTTTTAGCATCCATTTTGGTCATAATTACCCCTGTAAATGATAATTTTTCATTAATTTGTTTAATTTTTCCTGATATTTGTTGACCCCCTAAAGCATCTACAACAATCAATGTTTCATCTGGTTTAATATTTTTTTTAATTAAAGATAAATTATCTATACTAGCTGTATCTTCAGGAGAAAATCCAGTAGTATCGATGATAACAACTTGAAAATTATGCTTTTTAGCATAATTAATACCGTTTAAAATAACTTCTAAAGAATTATTTGTATTATTATCATTATAAACCTCAATATTTATATTTTGACCAATTTGTTGTAATTGTTGAATACCACCAGGTCTATGATAATCTGCTGCAATTAATAAAATTTTATCTATTTTTTGTTTATTTATGAAAAAAGCTAATTTACCTGCAACAGTTGTTTTGCCGCTACCTTTCATTCCTATTAATAAAAAAATATTTAATTTATGATCTTGGAAATTCAAAGGTAAAGATTTATTTCCCAAAATATTAGTTAAAGTGTTTTGGATTATTTTGATAACTTGTTGTTGAGGGGTTAAACCTTTTAAAAGTTGCATATTTAAGGTTTGTTGTTTAATTAATTCATTAAATTTATTTACTACTTCATAATCAACATCTGCTTTTAATAAAGCAGGATTAATTTCTTGCATTATATTATCGATATCATCTTGTTGAATATATTTTTTATTACCAATTTTACTAATTATTTTTTGAATACTTTTGCTTAAAAAATTCATGAATAACTCCTTTTTGTATTAGACCAACGTTTTGTTAATAAATATTTCTTTTATTTCAAAAATGATTATTCATATTTAATTTTTATTAATTTTCAAATAAACAATCAACGTAATTATGAATATCAAATTCTAATAAATCATTTGGCGCTTCTCCAACACCTATATATTTTGTTTCTAACTGATATAAATGTTTAATCGCTAAAATTAACCCTCCTTTAGAAAAATGATCAAATTTAGTAAGAATAATGCCAGTAACCGGAATAATTTGGCTAAAAGATTCTACTTGTCTTAAAGCTTCTTGCCCTGTCATAGCATCTAAAATTAAAAAAATTTCATGCGGAGCTTGAGGATTATATTTCTTAATAACTCTATCTATTTTAGCTAATTCTTGCATTAAATTATCTTTATTTTGTAATCTTCCAGAAGTATCGCACAAAACATAATTTTGATTTTCGCTATGCTTTAAACCTTCAAAAATTACACTTGCCGGTTGACTATTAGCTTTGAAAAAAAAATCACTTTTAGAAGTATTACTCCAACTTTGTAATTGTTCGACAGCTCCAGTACGGAAAGTATCTGCCGCTATTAATAAAACTTTTTTATTTTGTGCGGTTAATTTAGTAGCTAATTTGCCTATAGTAGTAGTTTTTCCCGAACCATTCACTCCCACAAAAAGATAAATTTGTGATTTTGTTATTGAAATATCATTTTTTATATTTTTTTTTGTATTTTGTTTATAAAATAATAAAATTTGATCTCTTAAAAAATTTAAAAAATATTTTGGCTGAGATAAATTTTTAGATGAAATATTTTCACGCATCTGACTAATCAAATTTTGAGTAGATTCTATACCTAAATCCGATTTAATTAATAAAATTTTTAATTCATCCAATAAATTTTCAGTTAATTTATTTTTTAATTTAATTTTTCGGACCCATTCAGATATTTGATCTTCTTGTATATTTTCCAAATTGAAAAAAAAATTTTTTTTCTTTTGAGTTTTTTCTTTAAAAATTTTTTTAAAAAAATTAAACATAAGTTATTTATTTTCCTTAACGATATATAAAAATAATAAAATTGTTAATAAATATAATTATAAAGTGTATGTAATTTAATTTATATATAAATTATATTATTAATCTTTTTCATCATTTTCTTTTTTATTATTTTTTTTATAAGAAATAATTGTTTTACATTTTGGATAAGAACTACAACCTAAAAATTTACCATATTTACTGTTTCGTTCTACCATAAAAGAACCACAATTAGAACAATTTTGATTTGTTACAGTTATAGTTTTTTTCTTTCTTTGATCAATATCTAAATTTATACATTTAGGATAAGAATTACAACCTAAAAAAGTACCATATTTACCACAACGCTCCACCATGAAATCTCCACAAACAGAACATTTTTGTTGTGTAGTAATATTTGGTATGGTCTTAATATTATTATTAGCATATATAAATAATTTAATAAAATCATCGTAAAATTTTTTTAAGATGGTAACTTTATCCATTTGACCATTAGCAATTTGATCTAATTGCGCTTCCATGTTAGCTGTATATTTAACATTAATAAAAGAATTAAAAAATTTCATTAAAACTTCATTTGTAATTAATCCTCGTTGAGTACAAATCATTTTTTTCTCCTTAATTTCAACATAATATCTATTTTTTAAAGTTTCAATAATATGAGAATAAGTGGAAGGTCTGCCGATTTTTAAATTTTCCAAATTTTTAATTAAAGAGGCTTCGTTATAACGAGGTGGTGGTGAAGTCATTTGAGATTTAGCTATCACTTTTTGAGGCAAATAATATTTGTGCTTTTCCCAATCCGGTAATAATATTTCTTTAAAATTAGAATAAGCTGTCGTTTTAAAATAACCATCAAATATCATTTGATAACCTTCTGCTTGAAACAAATATTTTTCTATTTCGAAAATAAACTGTGTTTTGTTAATAATTGCTGCAGTCATTAAACTAGATATAGTTTTTTGATAAATTAAATTATATAAAGATAATTCATCTTTAGTTAAATAATTTTTAATTTCTTGAGGAGTTCGTTTAATATCAGTAATTCGAATAGCTTCGTGAGCTTCTATGTTATTTTTAGAAAAATTATTTAAAATATTATTAACATAAGAAGAGCCAAATTTTTCAGAAATAAATTTTTTAGCTTCTCCTATAAACTCTTGAGACATACAATAAGAATCAGTTCTCATATAAGTAATCAATCCAATTATTTCTTGGTTTATTTTCACACCTTCGTAAAGTTTTTGGGCAATTATCATAGTTTTTCGGGAATTCATTCCTAAATATTTAAACGCTTCTTGTTGTAAAGTAGCTGTAATAAATGGTTTAGGCGGTTTACTTAAAGTTTTAGTTTTAATTACATCTTGTAAATAAAATTGTTTATCTTTGAGCTGATTTATAATTCGATCGGATTCTTCCGATTTAATTTTAGGATTTTTCGGATTAATAATTAAATTAGCTGTAAAATTTTCAAAAACAGCTTTAATTAAATAATATTCTTCAGGAACGAAATTATTATGTTCTTTTTCGCGTTCAGCAACTAGTTTTAAAGCCACTGATTGAACACGCCCTGCTGATTTAGAACGAATACGTCTCACTAAAGAAGATAATTTAAATCCGATTATTTTATCTAAAATAAGTCGAGTTTCTTGTGATTCTACTAAACATTTATTAATCGTTATAGGATTATTAAAAGCTTTAATAACAACATTTTTATTGATTTCGCTAAAAAAAATTCTATTTTTATCTAACGGTTTTAATTTTAGAACTTGAGCTAAATGCCACGCAATAGCTTCTCCTTCTCTATCAAAATCAGTAGCTATAAAGACATTTTTATCTTTAGTTTTAGAAATCAACTCTTGAACTGTAGATTCTTTACCTTTAATAATACAATAATCAGGTTTAAAATTATTATCAATATCAATTCCTAAATTATCTTTACCTTTTAAAGATAAATTACGTATATGTCCTTTCGAAGATAAAACTAAAATTTTATGATCAAAAAAACTACTAATAGTTTTAGCTTTGGCAGGCGATTCTACAATAATTACTTTTGACTTCACAATTTAAATGCTCCTTACACATTATTAAATCAATACAAAAAGAAGTTTTATATTATAAATTCTTTATATGGGGTCCGAACCTTTAAAGTAATTATATCACATTAAAGAAATTTAAATCAAAATTAACAGGACCTATAAAACCATTAGAAACTTTATATAAAATCATTTCTAAAACTTTATTTTCATCAAGAATATTATTTTTTGTTAAATAAATTTTTTTTTGCGCTATTTTATACCATAAATTAGGGAGTTTTAATTCTTGTTCATCCAAATTGAAGCATTTTTTTAAATTTTGAGAATAATATTGTTTAAGATAAGTTAATAAATATTCTACAATAGGCAATTTTGGATATAAAGTAGATTTAATGCAACCGCAAATAGCCAAATTATATCCAACATAAGGATCGCTAAATTTATGATATAAAACTCCAGGAGTATCTAATAATTTCATTCTTGGATCTATTTTAATCCATTGCATTTGTTTAGTAACACCCGGTATGTTAGCTGTTTTAACTATTTTTTTATTAGCTAAGCAATTAATAAAAGTTGATTTGCCAACATTAGGCATGCCAGTAATCATTAATTTTAAAATTTTATGTTTCCCAAGGGGATTTTTTATTTTTAAAAGTTTATATATATAGGGTTTAATTTGATGGATATTAATTTTTGATTTAGCATCAATCCATAATACTGGTATTTTATGTTTTTCAAAAAAATTTTTAAAAATATTTATTTTAGACATATCAGCTAAAGACATTTTATTTAATAATAATAAAAATGGCTTATTATTAAAGGTTTTTAACAATTCCCAATTAAAACTTGAATAAGGTATCCTGGCATCTAAAATTAATAGCATCAAATCAATCATTTTTAAACATTTAGCTATTTCTTTAAAGGTTTTTTTCATATGACCAGGAAACCATTGAATATAAAATTTATTCATTATCTTACTCTTCTTATTTTTTTTCATATAATAATAATTATTAAAATTATTAAATTTTATCATTTATTATTTTTATCTAATTCTTGTTTTAAATTTTGTAGATACAATTTTAAATCTTGATCGGGAACAAAAATTTTTTTACTATAAACCTTATATACTTCTTCGCCGGATATCAAAATAATAGCTAAACCAATTTTATCTAATAAAATATGATAAAGACGTTGTAAAAATAATTTTCTAGCCCAATAAAAAGGATTAATTAGATTAACTGAAGTGCTTAAAAAATTCATTACTTTATTAGTTTTTTGAATTTTGTGTAAATATTTTTTATTTATTAATTTAAATTTTAAAACCATAATTTGTCTTAAAGTCATACGTTTAAAAATACACAAAATTTTATTTTGAAATAAAATATCAATTCTTTTATGTAAATATTCTATTAATAATAAAGTTTCTCCAAGATTTAATTCTAAACAAGGAGAAGTCGATTTTGGATAAAAAATAGTTGCTATTTCTAAAGTTAATTTTTTTATTTCTTGAAACAATATTTCTATATATTTTTGGGGATTTTCTCGAGTTTTTTCTAAAAATGTTAATTGATGTTTTTTAATTAATTTATTGACTTTCTCATTTTCTGCTAAATCTTCTGCTTTATTAAAAGAAATTTTAAAATTTTTATTAAAATTTTTAACAATAAAAAATAAATATACCAGAGAAAAAGCAATACCTCCGGAACTGAATCCAGCTAAAAAAATTCCAAAAAATTTCAATTGATTCCATAAATTATTAACCAAAAACATATTCAAACTTCCTTTTAGATTTATTAATTATCGAATCTTTTCTAGAATTAATGACTTGCGTACCCCTAATAATTTAACAAAATTTATATCAAATAATATCTTAATTATTAATTAAATAAAAGTTTTTATAATTTAAAAACAAAGCAATAAATTATTTTTAATTAGCATTAAATGAGAATATTTGTTAATAAATATATAAATTTTTTTATTAAGCTTTTATATATAATTTTTGGTTTAAAAAATAACTTTTGGTTACTAATCACAATATATTGTTTGATTTTTTATTTAATTATTTGTTATTCGGCGAATTAAAATTTTATAGTTTTTATGAATAATTTAATTATTAATATCTTTTATAAACATCAAAAAAATTATATAATATGATACCTTTATGGAATGCATTAACAAATAATATAATCGTAATAAAATAATTA
>NZ_JAOSIR010000011.1:0-15414 GCF_030586865.1 Candidatus Phytoplasma crotalariae | reverse complement strand
ATATATTTAAATCCTATTTATTAAAAATTTTTATATAATAATAATTATTATTTTTTATATAATAATAATTAGTATAATTTATTGATTAATTTTTTTAAAAAATTTTTTATATAAAAAATAATTTTAAAAAAAAATAATTAATTTTCTGATTCTTTTTTCTTTAAATTTATAATTTTGATATTTAATCCAAATAATAATAATTCTAAATTTTTTATTTTTTTATTACTTAAGTTTTATACTTAAGTTTTATTTTTTATTTTAGTTTGAAAATTTATTTATGTTATTATAATGAGATCATTAAAAAAATTATAATTATAATGGAATTTTAAATAAAATTAAATAGGTGATTGTTTTGAAAATTGTTTATGATGGATTAAAGCAAGGTAATGTTTATGATTTTGTAAAAAAATTAAATTATCCTAATCAACATATATCAGAATTTGTTGATAATAATGATAAAATTATTTTAATAATTAAAACAGTTGGTTTCGGAGAATTATCCCAAGAAGCTAGAAATTTTTTGAAAAAATATTCTCATTTGGTTATAGGTTTAGCTTCTTCCGGTAATAAAAATTTTGGTTTTAATTATGCCAAATCTGGAGATATTGCTTCTAAAGAATTCGGTATTCCTTTAATTATGAAATTTGAAGGAAAAGGTTTTACAGAAGATGTTCAAAAATTAAATGAATGGATTCAAAATTATAATAAATTTGAAATTAATATAGGAGTGAGTTGTAGTTTGGATTATAAATGTAAAAATTTTTTTAATAATCAAAATAAATTTTGTGATAATAATTCAATTTCTCGTTGGATCGTTTTAAATAATCAAATTATAGATGAAAATGGTAATATTAAGGATCTTAATAAAGATTTAGAAGCTTTAGATAGTTATTTATCTGAAGAAATTAATCCTAAATTAAAGAAATTTGATAATTTATCTGATAAATTAAAATTTTTAATTGATAATGATTATTATGAGGAAGATTTTTTGAAACTTTATTCTTTGGATCAAATTCAAGAAATTTACAAAATAGCATATGATTATAATTTTTGTTTTAATTCTTTTATGAGTGCTTATAAATTTTATAAAGATTATTCTTTAAAAACTAGAGATAAAAAAAATTATTTAGAAACTTATGAAGATCGTTTAGTTATTAATGCTTTGTATCATAGTTCCGGAAATTTCGAATTAGCTAAGCAATTAATTAATAGTTTAATTAGACAAAATTTCACTCCAGCCACTCCTACATTATTGAACAGCGGGCTTAAAAAAAGAGGAGAATTTGTTTCTTGTTTTCTTTTAGAGGCCGGAGATTCTTTGAATGATATATCTCGTATTATAGAATTTACTATGCAATTATCTAAAATAGGCGGAGGAGTCTCTATTAATTTATCTAATTTAAGAGCTAAAGGTGAATCTATTAAAGGAATTGCTAATGCATGTAAAGGTGTTATTGGTGTAGCCAAAATTTTAGATTATGTTTCTCGTTATGCTGATCAAATGGGACATAGATTAGGAGCTGTTGCTATTTATTTAAGTGCTCATCATGCTGATATTTTAGATTTTTTAAACTCTAAAAAATTAAATGCAGATGATGATATTAGATTAAAAACGTTATCTTTAGGTGTGGTAGTATCTGATAAAATGATTTCTTTAGCTAAAGAAAATAAGATGATGGCTTTGTTTTATCCTCATAGTATTTATAAAAAATATAAAATGAATTTTGCAGATGTTAGTGTTGAAATGAATAAATGGTATGAAATTTTGGTTAATGATCCTGATATTGATAAAAAATTTATAAATCCTAGACATCTACTAGAAACAATTGCTCAATTACAAGGTGAATCAGGTTATCCATATATTATGTTTTGCGATAATGCCAATAAACAAAATACTTCGAGCGGAAAAATTAAATTTTCCAATTTATGCACAGAAATTTTACAGCCTTCATTAACTTCTCATTATGCCCCTTATGATCAAAGAGATAAAGATATAATTGGTATGGATATTTCATGTAATTTATCTTCTGGTCATATGGGTAATATGATTAAAAATAAAAATATTAAAGAGACTGTTTTTTTAGCTATGGAATTGATGAATTCGGTTTCTATAAAGAGTAATATTCATTATGTTCCAGGAGTATGTAAAGCTAATCGATTAAATAGGAGTGTTGGTTTCGGCATGATGGGTCATCATAGTTTTTTAGTAGAAAATATGATAGAATTCGGTAGCGAAGAAAACTTAGAATTAATTGATGTTTTTTTTAATGCTGTTAATTATTATTCTTTGTTACATTCTAATTTGAAAGCAAAAAAAACAGGTCAAAAATTTTTTAACTTTGAACAATCAACTTATGCTAGCGGTGAATATTTCGAAAATAGACAAGCTATTATGCCTAAACTTCCAAAAATTCAAAAGATTTTTGAAGATATTGAATTACCTAATAACGAAGATTGGGATGAATTACGTAAAAACATTATAAAGTATGGTTTATGGAATTCACATAGATTAGCTATAGCCCCTAACGGTTCGATTGGATATGTTATGTCTACTACTTCTTCTCTAACACCTATTAAACAATTAGTTGAAGAAAGAACTTATGGAAATTCTAAAACTTATTTTCCGGCACCTTATTTGTCTGATTTTTCTTTTATGTATCAAACTGCTTATCAAATTGATAAATTTAAACTAATAAATGTTATAGCAGTTGCGCAAAAACATATAGATCAAGGTATTTCGTTGGAATTATGTATTAATTCTGATATGAATACTAGAGAATTGCAAAAAATTTATTTATATGCTCATTATAAAGGAATAAAAACTCTTTATTATACTAGAACTAGAAAATTAAAATTATCCGAATGTGAAGCATGTTCTATTTAATTATTTTTTTGGATAAAAAAAATATTTCTTAAGGAGAAAATGATTATGTCATTGTCGGTAAGACAAGTTTTAGATAAAGTGGTAGAGGAATTGTCTATAAGGTGTAGTCCAGAGGTTTTTAGAGCTAATTTTATTAATATGAAAAATCCTTATAAAATAGAAGAAAATACTATTTTTATTTTAGTTAGTGATTTTATTAAAACTAAAATTATTTTACTGAATTATTTAGATTTAATTCAGGAAATTTCTAAAAAATATTCTGATAAAGACATTTTTTTTAAATTTTTGTCTGACGAGGATTTATTAACTAATTCTGATAAAAATGTGGTTATAGATACTAATGATTCAGATAATAATTTTAATGATGATGATTTATTAACTAATTCTGATAAAAATATGGTTATAAACAGGACTAATTTGGATAATTTTGATAAAAATAAATCTTTACAAATGGATTATTCTTGGAATTTAAAAGAATTTAATTTGAATTATAATGATAATTTTTATTCTGGTTTGGAATCTAGGTATAATTTTGATAATTTTGTTACAGGAGCGAGTAATGATTTTACTTTTCGAATTGCTAAAAAAACTGCTAACGAAGAAACCTTATTGAGAGCTAATCCTTTATATATTTTTGGAGATGTTGGTTTAGGTAAAACTCATTTAATGCATGCTATAGGTAATTTTATAATGCAAAAAAATCCCCATAAAAAAATTTTGTATGTTAAAGCCGAAGGATTTATGGAAGAATTTACTTCTAAACTGAAACAAGATCAAATGGATGAATTTCATGCGAAATATAGAAATTTAGATGTTTTATTAATAGATGATATTCAAATGATGGAAAATGCTAAATATACGCAAATAGAGTTTTTTAAACTTTTTGATCATTTAAATTCTCAACGTAAGCAAATAGTTATTACCAGCGATAAACCTGTAACTCAATTAAAAAAAATTATGGGTAGATTAACAAACCGTTTTCAATCAGGTTTAGTGAGTGATATTAAGAAACCCGATCAACAACATTGCTTAAAGATTATTCAAAACAAGTTATTATCAATGCCAAGTAATTTAAGAAATAAATTAAATAAAGAAGTTTTAAATTTTATTTCTTTTCATTTTGGCGATAATATCCGTGAATTAGAAGGAGTTTTATTACGTTTATTAAATTATACTCAAATTTATGGTTTCGAAATGAATTTGACTAATTCATTAATCGCTTTAGAACCTTTATTAAAGAATAAAAATAATATTTCTTCTGAAGAAACTGATATTAGGAACATTCAGAAAGTTGTTAGTCGATTCTTTAATATTAAAGTTAGTGATTTAAATGGTCAATCTAGAGATCCTCAATATTCTTTACCTCGGGATATAGCTATTTATTTAATTAAAAAAAGAAATAAAATTTCTAATGAAATGATAGGTTTTTTATTTAATAAAAGACATTATTCGACTATTTCAAAATCTTATCAGAGAATCAAAAATAAAATTAAAGTGGATCAAAATTTAGAAAAAAATATTCAGAAAATAATGTTAAAATTAAATAATGATAATCTCGCTTTGGAGGGCTAATTCAAACAATTATGCATTTAGAAATTACAAAGGAAGTTTTATTACATTATTTATTGCAAATTTATAAAATACTTCCTCCTAAAACTCTTTTTCCTATTTTTCATTATATTAAAATTAAAGCTTTAAATAATATTTGTTATTTAGAAGCGATGGATTATAATAAGAATATTCAATTACAAATTAAAGACACCGATTTATCAGTTAAACAAAATGGTTCTTTAGTGATCATAGGTAAACATTTAGTGGATATTATTAAAAAAATTGATTTTTGTTCGTTAGAAATGACTCTTGTAGAAGATTATTTATTATTTATTAATTCTAAAAATTCTGAATATAAATTAAAAGTTATTGATTTGCAATTTTTTCCTTCTGTTAGTTTCGATTTTAAATCTGATAAATTTTTAGTTATTAAAAAGGAACTTTTAAAAAAAATTATTAAAGAAGTTAATGTTGCCGCTTCTCGTGATAAGCAACAAAAAATTCTTATGGGAGTTAATTTTATTTATGAAAATTCTATTTTAAGAGTTTTGGCTACAGATACTTTTCGAATTGCACAAAAAGAAATATCATTAGATTTAGATTATTGTGATTTCAATATTACTGTTTCTTATAAAAATTTAGAAGAATTATATAAATTATTAGATTATCAAAAAGACGAGTTCGTTAATATATCTATTAATAAACAAAAAATGATTTTAAAATGTGATAGTTTATTATTTCAAACTACTCTTTTAGAAGGCAAATATCCTGCATGGCCTATTATTAAGGTCGGTTCTTTTCCTTTTTTTGTAAAAATTAATAGATTAGATTTTTTAAAAACTTTAGAAAGAGTTTCTTTAGTTTTAACTAAAGAAGAAAATGTTTTTTCTAATATTATTAGATTATATATTAGATTAGATAATATTATAGAAATTTCAGCTAGTAGCGATGAAATTGGTCAAGCTTCGGAGCGATTAAATTCTATTGAAGTTTTTGCTAATGAAAATGTGGAAACTTTTTTAAATGTTCAACATTTAGAAGATATTTTAAAGGTATTTGCGGTTAAAGAATTTAAAATGATTTTTGATAGTTTTGCTACATCTTTTGTTATTTTTAACGAAGAAGATGCTGGTATGTTATATTTATTGTTTCCTGTTGTCGGTAAAACATAATATTATTCGAAAATTAAAATATCGGTGGTTTTTTGGGAACATGGATTATCTTAAAAAAAAGGATATTACAATACATAATTTAATTTTAAAAGAAACAAAAAGGCAAGAAGATTGTTTAACATTAATTGCTTCTGAAAATTTTACATCTCCAGCTGTTTTAGAAGCTCAAGGAAGTATATTAACTAATAAATATGCAGAAGGTTATCCTGATAAAAGATATTATAATGGTTGCTATTTTGTTGATGAAATTGAAAAAATAGCAATTTCAAGAGCTCAACAATTATTTAATGTTAAATATGTTAATGTCCAACCTCATTCAGGAACTCAAGCGAATATGGCTGTTTTGCAAGCTTTATTAAAACCTAATGATGTTATTTTAGGTATGTCTTTGGATGCAGGAGGGCATTTAAGTCATGGTTCTATTTTAAGTTTTTCTGGTATTTTCTTTCGTTCTTTTAGTTATAGTGTTTCTCCGGAGACAGAAATTCTTGATTATGAAAATATTCTTAAAATAGCTTATCAAGTGAAGCCAAAATTAATTATAGCAGGTGCTTCCGCTTATTCTAGAAAAATTGATTTTGTCAAATTTCGTCAAATTGCTGATAAAGTTAATGCTTATTTAATGGCGGATATTGCTCACATAGCAGGATTAATAGTAAGCCGTTTACACCCTTGCCCTTTACTTGCTAAAGCTGATGTAGTTACTTCTACTACTCATAAAACTCTTAGAGGTCCTAGAGGCGGAATTATTTTAACTAATAGTTTAGAGATAAATAATAAAATTAATAAAGGAATTTTTCCTGGAACACAAGGGGGACCTTTTATGCATATTATTGCCGCTAAAGCCGTTGCTTTTAAAGAAGCTTTAACAAATGATTTTATATTATATCAACAACAAGTGGTCAAAAATTCTTTGTGTTTAACTAATTGTTTAATAAGTTTAGGCTATCGTGTCATTAGTGGTACTACAGAAAATCATTTATTAACCGTTGATGTGACTTATAATAATCCGCAATTAAATGGTAAAATTGCGGCGGATATTTTGCAAAAAATTAATATTATAGTGAATAAAAATTTTATTCCTTTTGATAAAAAGAAAGGTTTTTATCCTTCAGGAATTCGACTAGGAACTGCTGCTATGACTACAAGAGGATTTAAGGAGAAAGAATTTATTCAAATAGCTTATATGATAAATCGTGCTTTAAAAAATTATCAAAATGAAATTATTTTAGCACAAATAAAAAAAGAAGTTTTAACCTTAATCGCTAAATATCCTTTATATTATTAAAAATTAATATAAAATTTTGATTTTATTATTGATATTTTAATTTAAATTTGGTGAATATGTTAAAATGTATTAGTGAAGATTTTTTTATCCAATTTTAATTATTCAAAAATCGTTTGTATTGGTTATGAAAAAAAATATTAATTTTATTTATTTAGAAAAGGATATAACTTATGAAAAAGACTATTCAACATCCTAATTTTTACGAAATTGAAGTCGTTTGTGCTACTTGTCATAAAAAACATAAAATCGGAACTACTGTGGAAAAAATTAAGATTGAAACTTGTTCAAATTGTCATTCTTTTTATACAAATTCTCAATCTTTTGTTACAGTCGCGGGCAGAATTGATAAATTTTATAAACGCTATGGTAAATTATCAGGCGCCAAAGACGAAAAATCAAATTGAATTCATTATTTATCAACGAAGAGAGAGGTTATCTTTATAATGATGGTGGTAGATGAAGAAGGTTTTATTGAAGTTATTTGCGGTCCGATGTTTTCTGGAAAAACAACTGAATTGATTAAACGCATTAATTTATTAAAATCTTTACAATTACAATTTTTAGTTTTTAAACCATTTATTGATAATCGTTATTCGTGCAAAAGTGAATTAATTAACCATAATTTAGAAAAAGCTCCTGCTATTTTAATTGGTAAAAGTCAAGAAATTTTTAATTTTATGAAACCGGGTATTGATTTTATAATTATTGACGAAGCCCAATTTTTAGATTCTGATATTGAAACAATTGTTAATGATTTATCTTATCAAGGTATACGTATTATTATAGCAGGTTTAGAATTAGATTTTCGTGGTAGACCTTTCGGTTCTATGCCATATTTATTATCTATTGCTGATAGAGTCACTAAATATAGATCTTATTGTTTTATTTGCGGAAAAGAAGCATCTAGAACTCAAAGAATTTATTCTAATTTGAAAAATAAATTTTCAATCGAGAAAGAACCAATAATTTTAATAGGCGGAAAAGATTATCATGAACCTTGTTGTCGAAAATGTCATAAATTTAAATTTTAAATTATTTTTATATTAATGTTGTTTTAGGTTTGCATTTGGTTATGAAAAAAAAACATTTTTGCTTTATGAAAGAAGCTTTTCAGGAAGCGCAAAAAGCTTTTGAAAAAGGAGAAGTTCCTGTAGGGGCTGTTGCAGTAATAGATGATAAAATCGTAGCTAGAGCCCATAATAATACAGAAAATAGTCAATTATTCTTTAGTCATGCAGAATTTTTAGTTCTTATAGAGGTTAATCTTCAATTGAAAAATTATAGAATGAATATGGTTGATATTTATGTTACTTTAGAACCTTGTATGATGTGTTTTGGAGCTTTAATTCAATCTCGAGTTAATAAAATTTATTATAGTGCTTCTAATGTTAATTTTAATTTTTATCATAATTTTTTATATATCTATAATAATTTAAAATATCATGAAAAATTTGTTAAATTATTTATTTTTGAATCAGAGAGTCGGAATATTTTAAGAAAATTTTTTTCTAATTTAAGACATAAACATTCTTATAATTGATTTTTTAATGTATAATAAGTTAGGTGATGATGTTTAAATTATATATTTAATAATTTTTTTAAAAATCATCATTCAATGTTAATTAAAATGAATTTGGTCAGATCTTAATTGAAGCAGCCATAAATTTTATTGCATGTGAGTGGTGATTTTTAAGAAAATTTGTTATATAATTTATATATATAAAGATAATTTAATTTTTAATAAAAATAAATAGGATAGGTTTAACAATTTGGGTTTTAATTTTTGGAATGAAAGTAAATTTCAGCTTTTACCTTTAGTTTTTGATTCTGTCAAAGGCGAACCTTTTCATGAGGATGAATATAAATTAGATCAACAACAGGTTAAAATTCAATTTTATTATTTGAAACAAAATGAATATCAAGATAATTTTGCTAAATTAAATCAGTATGTTGTTTGGACTTTAAAAGATAATATTTATCGAGTTTTTATAGATAAATTTTATTATGAAAAATTTAGTATTTTATATCAACCTGAAGTTAATATTTTTTTTATTAAGTATATTTTTAATTCTTTAAAAACTTATAATTCTATGTTATTAAATAGATATTTTTATATGTTTTGTGGGTTTTTATTTTATGTATTCAATGTTATTGTCTTTTTTAAATTAAATTATTTTTTAGGTAATTTCAAATTACTCTTAATATTTTTATTTTTTCTGTTATTTTTGATTTTCTCGTTATATTTAATTAAAAATCAAAATAGTGTTTTTGTAGATAAAAAAAAGAAATTATTTCAAGAATTTAAAAATAATATGGAAAGTTTTTTGGGAAAAGAAGTTACGGAAAAAATTTTATTAGAACATAAAGAATATTTAACTTTTATATCTGATAAAATAAAAAATGAAAATGAATAAATTTATTTACTTATTTTTATCAGAAATTTAATTTAAAAGATGACAATTCTTTCGGAAAGGCATGCTTAAAATGAAATATTACCAAACTATTGTAGTAGGCGGTGGTCATGCCGGTGTAGAAGCTGCTTTAGCTTTAGCAAAACAATCTCATAAAACTTTGTTAATCACTGGTAATTTCCAACAAATAGCTTCTCTTCCTTGTAATCCTTCTATAGGTGGTCCAGCTAAAGGTGTGGTTGTGAGAGAAATTGATGCTTTAGGTGGTATTATGGGAAAAGCTGCTGATATTTGTCAAATTCAAATGAAAATGTTAAATACTTCTAAAGGACCAGCTGTCAGAAGTTTAAGAGCTCAAATAGATAAAATTAAATATCCTCATTTTATTTTAAAAACACTTAAAAAAACTTCTAATTTAACTTTAATAGAGGATTTGGTCGAAAATTTAATTATTCAAGAAAACGATTCATGTGTTAAAGGGGTTAAATTAATTAGCGGCAAGATTATTTATAGTGATATCATTATATTAACTACAGGAACTTATTTAACAAGTAAAGTTTTAATAGGTTCTAAAATTATAAATTCAGGCCCTAATAAAGCTCCTACCACTTATGGTATCAGTGAACAATTAAAAAAATTTGGAATGGAAGTTATTCGTTTAAAAACAGGAACTCCGCCTAGAGTTCATAAAGATACTATTGATTATAGTAAAACTGTTGAACAAGCGGGTGATAACATTTTTCGAACCTTTAGTTCTCCTTCGATTATTAATGATTTAGGTGTGCAGAAATTATGTTTTTTGACTCATACTAATAATGATACTCATCAAGTAATTCGTAAATATTTACATAAATCAGCAATGTATAGCGGTTATATTTATAGTTCTGGTCCGCGTTATTGTCCTTCTATAGAAGATAAAATAGTAAGATTTTGTGATAAAAATAGACATCAATTATTTATTGAACCTGAAAGTTTGTTTTCTGAAGAGATGTATTTGCAAGGACTATCTATGAGTATGCCTTGTGAAGTACAAGAAGAAATTTTAAAAACTATTCCAGCTTTTTCAAAAGCTAAAATTATTAAATACGCTTATGCCATTGAATATGATGCTTTTAATCCGAATCAACTGTTTCATACTTTAGAAAGCAAAAAAATTAAAAATTTATTTTTAGCTGGTCAAATTAATGGTACTAGTGGTTATGAAGAAGCTGCCTGTCAAGGATTAATTGCGGGAATCAATGCAGCTTTAAAACTTCAAAATAAACCTCCTTTTATCTTAAAACGTAATGAAGCTTATATTGGTGTTTTAATTGATGATTTAATTAATAAAGGGACTTATGAGCCGTATCGTTTATTAACTTCTAGAGCTGAATTTCGTTTATTATTACGGCATGATAATGCAGATTTAAGATTAATGCCTTATGGTTTTAAATTTGGTTTAGTCGATCATAAAACTTTCGATTGGTTAAAAAGCAAACAAGTGAAAATTGATTCTTTAAAAGAAAAATTAAGTAATTTTTATTTAGATATAGAGGATTTTCGTAAATTAAATATTCATTTTGGTTCTCGTCGTATGAGTTTATATCAGTTATTAAAAAGATCTGATTTACAAGAAGATATTTTATATAATTTTTTTTCAAATCAATATTCTGCTGATGTTATAGAGCAAGTAGGAATTCAAATTAAATATGAAGATTATATTTTAAAATCTGAAAAAGAAGTTAAAAAAAATTCTTATTTGGAAGAAAAAATAATACCTAATAATATTGATTATCAAATGATTAACAATTTATCTCAAGAAGCTAAAGAAAAATTAACTAAAATAAAACCTTTTAATATAGCTCAAGCTTCTCGTATTTCTGGAGTGAATCCTGTTGATATTAATATTTTATTAATTTATTTGCAAAAGTATAGTAATTCTCATGTATAAATCATGTTTACAAAAAAAATTCAAATTAAATCAATTTCAAATGATGAAATTTCATACATATGCTATGTGTTTATTCAATTCTAATAATCAAATAAATTTAACTTCGATATTAGAACCTGAATTAATATATATTAAACATTTTTATGATTCTTTATTAGTGTCTTCTTTGGTTGATTTTAATCAAATCAATTCTTTGTGTGATATGGGTACAGGAGCAGGTTTTCCAGGAATTCCTTTAAAAATTGTATTTCCTCATTTAAATTTAATTTTAATCGAATCTTCTTATAAAAAAACTATTTTTTTAAAAAGTTTGGTTAAAAAAATATCTTTACAAAATGTTTATATTTATAACCAGAAGATAGAAAAACATCATCTTCGATATGATTATCTGATAGCTAGAGCTTTAGGAAGATTAAATATTATTTTAAAATTAGTTTATCCTTTGTTAAATAATCAAGGTAGTTTTATTGCAATGAAAGGTCCTAATTATAATAGAGAGTTTATAAGTGATAAAATTTTTGATAAATTCCGATTAAAAGATAAACAAATGGTCGATTTACCTAATCAAATAGGTACTAGAGTAAATTTATTATTTAGTAAATTGATATAATTTTATTTTATTTACTCACGATTGGTAATTTATAATTTTTTATTATCTTGATTGAATTTTAATTAATAGTTTTTTCTTATTTATTTTAAATTTAATTTTTGCGATTGTTATCTTTTATTTATATCGTTATTTGATAATAATTTAATTCAAATAGATTAAATAGATATAGAAAGCGCTATTAGAGAAAATAATAATGATAAAATTCTATCAACAAAATTTTAATATTCTTTTTAATTTTTATATTGATAGTATTTTTAATCAATTAATTATCAATCGAATTAACTTAAATATTTTTAAATGGGATTTTGGAATAATTTTAGTAGTTCGCTCTGGTTATATCTAGTTAATGTTTATTATTGAATAAATTTTAATTTAAATGAAAATTTATTGGTATTTGTGTTCTTTAAGATTTATTTTTACAGTAATTTAATATTTATGAAATTTAGTGATTATTATTAATTATTTTATGTATATATTCGTTTAAAAATAATTTAAATAATGTTGATTTATTTCAAAAAAACCTAATTAAAGATGATATAGATATTTATTAAGTTATTGAATTGAATTATTTATTATTTTTGATTCGAACACAGAAAAAGGAATTAATATAGAATTTCATGAATAAGTTATGGGAAAATATTTCTTATATTTTAATTTCTTCTTTTATTATTATCAGTGTTTTTTTGATAGGTTTTATTATTGTTAATTATGACGAAAATAAAGCTTATAATAGCCTTCTCAATAATTCTAAAATTTTTGAAAAAAGTCCGAATAATGAAGAAAATACGAAATTTATAAAAGATGGATCAATAACACGTTTCGCGCCTAAATCTTATTATGATTTTCAACAAGACGATCCTTCGGCGTCAGAAAGTAAAAACAATCAACAAGAAAATTCCGAATCAACTACACAAAGTTTTCAAACTATTAGTCATACAATAAATTCAGGTTCACCAGAAAATACCGAATCAAGAACTAATAATGTTTCTTTTGGTCAAAGACATTTTTATAATCCGAATTTTTTTGAATTGATTCGAAAAGTTTTAAATTTTGAAGTAATTGACTGGGGAACTATTCCAAATTTACATCCTGAAGATTTATTTTCTTTTTTCAAAGAAGAACCTAATAAATTTTTCAATCAAGAACAAAGAAATTTAATTATTAAATCTTATTTAGATGATTATAATATTCGAAGATTATTGAAAGAATATATTCTTCAAAATTACATTAATTTCCAAGAATTATTTAAATTCGGATTTACTTGGGAACAATTAGCTTTTTATTTTGGTTTTTTCAATTCAGATTTTCCTCAATATATTAGAGAAGTTTTAAAAGGTAAAAAGATTGTATGGAAACAATTATCAGAAGTATATGCTCATGATTTATTTATATTTTTTGATGAAGAACCTAATAAATTTTTCACTCAAGAACAAAGAAATTTAATTATTAAATCTTATTTAGATGATTTAGATGTTCGAGAAACTTTAAAATTTTATATTAAAGAAGATTCTAAACGTTTTTCAAAATTACTTAAATTTGGATTTACTTGGGAACAATTAGCTTTTTGTTTTGAATTCAAAAATAAAGCTTTTTATAAATATATTAAAAATGTTTTGAAAGGTAAACCAGTTGATTTTATAGATTCAAAAAATTTAAATTATCATGATGTATTTAGATTTTTTATACAAGAACCTGATCACTTTTTGACTAAACAACAAAGAAGCAGAATTATTCAAGCTTATTTATCAGATGATAATATTAAAGAATTTTTAAAACACTCTATACGCTATGATATTATTAGTGTTTCGCAATTTTTTGAATTCGGATTTACTTGGGAACAATTAGACGTTTTGTTTTGATTTTCACACTTCAGATTTTCCTCAATACATTAAAGAGTTTTTAGAAAGTCTAAAGGTTTTATAGCAAGAAATATCCAATTTATATAATAATGATTTACTTTTATTTAATTTTATTTTAATATTTTTTTGATTATTCTAAAAAGTTATTATTGTTTATTTGGTAAAATTAATCGAGATGAAATTTTTAAAAAGTTTATCTCGATTAATTTCTTTTTTCTTTTTATAATAAATTCATTAATTAAGGAAGTTATAAAATATTTTATGAATATCGAAAAAATTTTTAATTATAAATTGATTGTATGTATTATTAATTTATTTTTGATAAGTGGAATGTTTTTTTCAATTTTTTCTAATTATCAAACACAAACAAATTCTAAAGAAGTTATATTGTCTTCTAAAAATAACATTCTTAGCAAATATAATGATTATTCGAAAATGGTGATTTCTGAGAAAAATTTTTTTTCAATTGATCAAGAATTTTTTAAAAGTGTTACAACTGATATAAGAAAAAAAATTTTTAAAAATGGTGAATTAGTAGGAATTAAATTATATGAAAACGAAAATGATAAGTTTCCTATTGTGTTTGAAGAATATAATGAGAAAAATTTTATAACACAAATTACTAAATATAACAAAGATAATGGCTTTAAATTGTATACAATTAAATATATTTATAATAAATCAAAAGTTATTAATAAAATTAAAGAAATTTATAATGATTTGCAAAAAATTATTCAAATAGAAATATACAATGTTAATTATAGTTTTGATAAATCTAATGATTATTTGAGTAAAGTTACTAAATATAATGATTTTAATAGTATTTTGTATACTGTAGATTATATTTATAATAAATCACAAAAAGTTATTCGTATGAATAAAGATATTTATAATGATTTAGGTAAACGTCTTTTTACAGAAATTTATCATATCATTGATGGTTCAGAGATGCCTGTTTTGAGAAAAAAAATTCGTTATTCTTTGAAAAATGGTATAATTGAATCTATTTTTCACTATTTTAACGTAAAAGATAATAAAAAAAAGATAGTTAAGCAATTTTTTGTTGGTGGTATTCTTGATAAAACTGTTACAGAAGAAACCGATTTATTAGCTAATAAAAAAACTAAAATAGTTTATCAAGATCGTGATGACGAAATATTTAAGATTAGTAAATATGATTTAAATCAACATATATGGTGTTCAGAAGTTTATAAAAATAAAGTTATTGTAGACAGACGTTGTGAAGATAAAAAAGATAAAAGTAATCGTTCTTATAAGCATTATCAAAAATTACAAAATAAAGAAGATTTAGCTCTTATTGATGAACAATTTATCGATGAACAAAATAATGTATGGAATAAAAAATATATTTATAAAGCTAATGGCGAATTAGATCATGTTATCGCTAAAAAAATTTATTATTAAAAAGATTTTGTATTATTTTTAGATATTAGAAGTAATTAATTTATAATAAATTTAGATTTTAATCGAAATTAAAATTTTTAAATTTATTTAAATTTTACTTTTTTTTATTATAATAATATCTAAGGGCGCTAAATAGACCTTAATATTTTTGATATCATCTGAAAAATGTCACATTTTTGTGTCATTAACCTGTCAGTTAACCTGTTTCGTCCTTCGAAAAGATTGGGATTGATAATTATTCCAGTCATTTCACCTTGATAATTTCTCATTCCTTTGATTCTTTC
>NZ_JAOSIR010000010.1:0-15632 GCF_030586865.1 Candidatus Phytoplasma crotalariae | reverse complement strand
TCATATGACCTTGGAATATATATTTATTGATGGTAATCTTAGGATTTTCCTGATAGTTACGCATTTTTTTAATCTTATCCCAAGAGTAGACGACCCGTGGTTCATATTGGGTTTTTCCTTTATTAAGATAAGGAATAATCCACCAAGTTTAAGTTTCTTTCGGACTCTAGCAATTGACGTTTTCTGTTTTCCAATAGTTCAATAATTTATATGGGTTAAAACCCCTAGATTGTTAGCTACACAAAAGTATTCGATAATTCCTATAGTAATTGTTTTATAGGTCCGGATCATTTCTAATTCGTCTCTCTTCGCTAACGTTTTGTCGTGTCTCGCCTTTCCCTCTTTTACCCAATAGTATTCATTTCCATATTCTTTAGCTTTCGCTTGGGGAATTTGGCTTTGAACCTGGCCGTTTAAGAAATTCTTTGTAGCTTTCTCTTTACGAGTTTTATTGGTTGTTTTTTACTTTTATCATATAGGATAGAAACCTAGTTCCTTTGCCGGAATTAACAATTTTTGACTTATTCTTACTGATCGTAAGCTTTAAATCTTGTGCTAGCCATTGCGTTACTTGGTTCTTGATTCTTTCGACTTGGTTATACTCGTCTTTGACGCCCATAATACACATGCGCCAACGAAGAGGAAATAATTCCTCCTTGGGGAGAACCCAATAAAATGCCATCTTCCATAAAACCAGTTTTCAACTATTTGTGAATGGTTACGAGGGTTTTATTCTTTTTTTGATGAACCGAGGTCGATCGTCTCAAAATAACCTTTTAGGTCAATTTTGTGACAAGGTAATCAATTCCTTTAATCTTGGTTGGACACGTTGGGTGACCTCATAACTAGATTTTTTGGTTCTAAATCCCAAGCTCCATGCTGAAAAGATATTTTCAAAATAAGGAGTTAAGAGTTGTTCGAAACATTTCTATATTAGCCTATCCTTTATGGTAGGTAAACCCAGGGGGATCTGGTTTTTTTATTATCATGAAGAATGAGAATTCTTTTAACTGGTTTTTTGGGTGGTAACCATTGTTGACGTATTCCTTGGTATCTTTCTAATCTTTCTTAAATTAATCCCAATATTCTATGTTCGCGAAAGTTTAGTCTCTGGTGAAACCGTTATCAACTTGCCATTGAATAAATAATAAATTACTAACTACTTTCGCCTTGTAAAGGTTGTTAACCTTCGCCTTTGGTAAGTCAGTTCACTAAATTATTTCAAATTTAGCTTTGAATTTCTTACGACTACTAAATAGCTTCTTTATCCTTGACCCTCCAGGCTTTTATTTCCGGATTAGTAAATTTCATTACTTGGTTTTAGGATTCTCCAAGTTACGCTAAATTTCGACCTTAATTCCTTAGGGGAAGTATCCTCTATAAGAGGCTGATTCCAGGTTTCTTTGTTTGATAAACTACTCAATAGCTGGTGTTTCTATTAGTAGGATCTGGACTGTCCGTTCAAGCAACTTCCGAGACAGGTTCTTCTATTACCTCAATTTTCCTTCTTAGGCCATTGCAGGCTTCTCCGTAGAATTATTTGGTGGCGGAATCATCTTGACTAATTTGCTTTTGTCGCAACCCGCTTTTATGGTCTGCTATAATTCAGCATTCTTTCGTTTGCTAAACCGACCATCTCCTTTCAGAGCTTATCGGCTCTGGCTATTGGTTAAATAGCACGAAATTTAGGCCTCTTTGGCGCCCCACCAGAAGAATTAATATTCAAATATTTCACAACTTCCCGAAGCATAACGGGTATATGATTTTTAATTAACAATTCCCTAAACCTCATCAATCATAAAAAAAAGAAAATTTTTTTAATTTTCTTTAAAAATAATCCTAAAATTTTTATTAATAATTTCGGATAAAGCTTTACTAACAATTTTTTTACCTTTAATTTTAGATTTATATAATTCATCTTTAGTTTCTATAACATGAGCAATTTTGCCAGCAACATAAGCTAATTTATATTTAGAATCGATACATTTTAATAAATCATCGATAGAATCAGTTGAAAAACCTTTTTTTTGATTAAAAATCATTTGTCTAAATAATTTCCTTTCTTTAATATAATTTCAAATTAAAATTTGAGACGAATAAAACTTAATCATCCTTTTAAATTTTACACGTTCCGCAATTAAAACAGATTTAATAATATTAACTGTTTCGTCTAATTTATCATTAATAATCATGTAATCATATTTTTTTATTTTTTGAATCAATAATAATTCTTGACGAGCCTTAACAATGCGTTCATTAATAATTTGCGAAGACTCTGTATTTCGATATTGAATACGTTGTTTTAAAATTGCAATAGAAGGAGGAGCTAAAAAAATAAAAACACTTTTACTTTTAATAAAATTATTGCTAATTTGTAAAGCTCCTTGAACATCTATCTCTAACAAAACATCTTTATTTTGTTTTAATTCTTCCATTACTTTAATTTTAGGAGTACCATAATAATTACCAATAAATTCATTATACTCTAAAAAATAATTTTCTTTAATTTTATCTTTAAAATATTGGTTACTAACAAAAAAATAATCTTTGCCATTTTTTTCATTTATTCTTGGAGACCTAGTAGTCATAGAAACTGAATAAACTAAATTATTTTCAATTCGCTCTAATAATAATTTCTTAACCGTTCCTTTACCAACTCCTGATGGTCCTGAAATAATTATCAACATCCCTTCCTTATTTAATCGCATAAATTAATTAAAAAACCATTCTTTCTAAAACATTATAAGTAAAGTATTTAATTATGAAATAATTAAAATCAAATAAAAATAAATCTATATCATAACTATATTTAACAATTTATTTTTGATATAAATAGTATTAATAATTTTTTTATTTTTAATAAAACTTAAAATTTTTTCATCTTTTTGAATAATTGTTAAAATTTCAGATTTCTCTGTATCTAAAGGAATTAATAATTTAGATTTAAATTTGCCATTAATTTGAATAACAATAATAACCTCTTTTTCTTCTAAAAAGGAAATATCATATTTTGGCCAAGGAGAATACACTAATTCTTGATTAGATTTTAATTTCACTTGATTTAATTCTTCTGTAATATGCGGAGCTATAGGATTTAATAATTGTAATAAAATTCTAATTTGAGAACGATCTACCTTTTCATATTGATAAATAGAATTAGTAAAAATCATTAATTGACTAATAACTTTATTAAATTGACATTTTTGATAATACTCAGTGACTTTTTGAATAGTTTGGTGTGTAATTTTATTTAAAATTGCAAAATTTGATTCATAAATAATAAAATTATCAAAAATATTATAAATACGATTTAAAAAACGTTGAATACCTTTTAAACCTTGATATGACCAAGATTTATTATCTTCCAAAGGTCCTAAAAACATAATATAAAGTCTTATTACATCAGCTCCATAAGTATTTAAAACTTCCGAAGCATTAACAATATTACCCCTAGATTTACTCATCTTTAAATTATCGTTTCCTAAAATCATACCTTGATTTATTAATTTATAAAAAGGCTCAGGAGTTGATATTAAGCCCCAATCATATAAACATTTACACCAAAATCGAGCATAAATTAAATGACCATGAGCATGTTCGGCACCGCCAATATAAACATCTACAGGCAAAAAATAATCTAATAATTCTTTAGCTTCCATAGTATTTAAAGGGATCATACTTAGATAATTTTTCAAAATATAACCTATATAATACCAAGAACTACCTGCAAATTGAGGCATAGTATTAGAATCGCGTTTATAAATTTTATCATCTTTATAAAAATATAACCAAGAATGAATTTGAGCTAAAGGCGAACCACCTTTATATAACTGTTCTAGATTATCAGTTTCAGGCAATTCTAAAGGCAATTCATCATCAGACATTAAATAAATTTTATTATTTTCATCATAATAAACAGGAAAAGGTTCTCCCCAATAAATTTGACGAGAATATAACCAATCATGAATTTTATAAGTATTAAATAATTCACCCCATTTATTTTTAATAGATAAATTTATAATTTTTTCTTTAGCAGACAATTCATCTAAACCATTTAAAAAATCACTATTAATAAAATTACCACTTTTTTGTAAACATGGTTTTTTAATTTTTTCTTTTCTTGAATATAAATGGCAACAAGGACTACAATATTTAATAATATATTTGTTCAAATTATATTTTTGAGCAAAAATAAAATCTTTTTGATTATACAAAGGAACTGACATTAATGCTCCTGTACCATAATGCATAAAAACATAATCTGAAATCCAAATAGGAATTTTTTGATTATTACAAGGATTAATAGCGTAACTACCGGTAAAAACTCCCGTAATTTCTCTATTAATATCTCTTTCTAAATTGCTCTTGCGTTGAGTTTTTTGTAAATAATTATCAACTAATTGTTGATTTTCAGAAGTAGTCAAAATCGATATCAAAGGATGTTCAGGAGCCAAAATTAAAGCACTAACTCCAAAAATTGTTTGAGGCATAGTAGTAAAAACAGACAAAATTTGTTTGTTATCAACTGATAAAATAAAATAAAAAATAAAACCTGGTGTTTTGCCGATCCATTTAATTTGCATTTCCTTAATAGACTCTGGCCAATCTAATAATGACAAATCATTTAAAAGTCTATCCGCATATTTAGTAATTTTTAAAATCCATTGTTTCATTTTACGTTTAAAAACAGGATGACCACCACGTTCTGATATGATACCTTCAGAAGTAGAAATAACCTCTTCATTCGCTAATACTGTACCTAATTGAGGACAAAAATTTACCTCAACATCTTGTAAAACAGCTAATCCTTCTTGATAAAGTTTTTTAAAAATCCATTGAGTCCATTTATAATAATAAGAATCGGAAGTTGCTAATTCTCTACTCCAATCAATACCTTTTCCGAGCAATTTTATTTGTTTTTTAAAGTTTTCAATATTCCGATAAGTTACATAAGAAGGATGTTGACCTGTTTGCGAGGCATAACGTTCTGTAGGCAAACCAAAAGAATCCCATCCAAAAGGATGTAACACATTAAACCCTTGCATTCGAAAAAATCTATTAATAATATCACTAGCAGAATAACCTTCTAAATGTCCAACATGCAATCCTTGAGCAGAAGGATACGGAAACATATCTAAACAATAAAATTTTTTTTTATTATAATCAAGTTCGGTTTTAAATGTTTGTTGTTGTTCCCAATGTAATTGCCATTTAGCTTCTATACTACGAAAATCATAAATTAACATAAAAAACTTTTTAACTCCAATTTTTTCGATTAAACAGTTTAATTTTATTCTGTGTTTCCAGAATCATGAGCTTCAATATAAACTACAATATCTTGTACTAATTTAAATTGTTGCAATTGTTCATCACTAATTTTAATATTAAAATTTTTTTCTAATTGAATAGCCAAATTGACAGCATCAATAGAATCCATCCCTAAATCTTCCTTTAATTTTGTATCTAATTGAATTAGATCTTCAGACAATGATAATTGTTCCGAAATTATTTTTTGAATTTTATTAAACACTAATTAACTCCATATATCTAAATTTATTTTAAAAAAAATAAAACATCAAATAATTATTATTACTTTATTATTTTAAAAATTATATCAAAAATAATTATCTTAAGAAATAAATAAAATAATTTATGCTTTTAAAATATTTAATCAATTCATACATAATAAAATAACAAAACATTTACTTCAATTAAAATTTAATTATACTATAAAAATTTACTTTAATAAAAAACTATTTATAATTTATAAAATAATCAAAATTTTCTATTATATAATTTAATAAATTTATAATTCATAAACAAATTTATCCATAATTAACCCATAAACATAGTTAAATATTCTTCAAATTTAGTACGTTCATTCATTAACAACATAATACCATCTACAGCAATAGAAATATCGCCTGTCTCTTCAGAAACTATAATAGTCATACTATCAGTATGTTCGCTAATACCTAAAGCAGCTCGATGTCGAGAACCTGTAATTTTTTCAAAATGTTGATTATCAGATAACATAAAATAAGCTCCAGCAGATAAAATTTTATTACCACGAATAATAACAGCACCATCATGTAAAGGAGTATTAGGCATAAAAATATTAATTAACAATTCGTAAGAAACATTAGCATCAATAAAAATAGATTTTTGCGCAAATTGTTCTAAGGTATTATATTTTTCAATAGTAATTAAAGAACCTATTTTTTTTTCTGACATAAACCAAACAGCTTTTAAAATTTGATTTTGTGTATTTTTATTACCCATAACTATCATTTTTTTTCGATTCCAAAAACCAGACCAATTTTGCACATAAAAACGTAAATAAGGAGCTTTAATAATGATAGGTGCTATCATAACAAAATTTAATATCACATTATAAATATTAATTTTTTCTAAAAAATTTCTAATTGGTTCAAAATAATTATATTTTTCCAAAAAAAATTTCAAAAAATAAACAAATAAAATTCCTAAAAAAAAACAATAAACTACCTTAATAACTTCGTATTTACTAAAAAAAATATTTAAAGAAATATAAAATAATATTAAAATAATCGTAAAAAATGATAATATATTTAAAATATCTTGCCAATAAATCATTAAACGCACCTATCCATTCGATCAACAATAATATAATCTCATAAAAGATCACGTTTATTTATAATAAATAATTTTTTAACCAAAAATAAACATAAACAATACAAACATAAAAAACTTAACAAAATAAAAACATAATTTTTATCAAAAGGATTATCAAAATATAATCTTTTTGATAAAAAACTTATACAAGGTAAATAAGAAGCTAAAATTCCAGCTATAAAAGGTAATATAAATATATAAATAGTTTTTTTCAAATTTCTCAAACAATTAGGAGTTCTAAGATAAAAAATAGTTAAAAATTGAGTCCAAATTGAAAAAATAAACCATCCTGATCTAAATAAATTAATTTTATCACAAGTCCAATCACGAAAGGAAAAAATACCATAATTCCATAATAAACTAGAACAAAACAAAATATCAAAAATAAAAGTTAATATCCCAAATGAAATCATAAAAAAACAAATATTACGGCTATTCCAACAAGATTTTTTTTTCAAATAAATAGATTCTACATCATCAAAAGGTAAAACTAAACAAGATAAATCATAAATTAAATTTAAACATAAAATCTGAATAGGCATAAAAGGAATAAAAGGTAAATAATAAGAAGCTAATAAAATACTTAAAATATTACCAAAATTAGAGGCTAAAGTGAATTTAATATATTTCAACATATTAATATAATTTTTTCGACCCTCTAAAATGGCATCTTTTAGTACAGTTAAATTTTTATTCAATAAAATAACATCTGCTGATTCTTTAGCAACTTCAGCTCCCGAATCAACAGTAATAGATAAATTTGCGTTTTTCATAGCGATAGCATCATTAATACCATCCCCTATGAAACCCACAATATGTCCTTTTTGACGAAAAATATTAATAATTCTAGCTTTTTGTTCTGGATATAATTTAGCAAAAATACTAGTATAATGAGCTTGTTTATAAATTTCTTCATCGCTCATTTCAATCAAATTAGAACCTAATAAACATTTTTTAGAATCAATATTAACTTTACTAGCAATAATTTTTGATAAAATCTCGTTATCACCAGTTAAAATTTTCACATCTACACCACAACTTTTTAAAGCTAAAACAGCATCTGCAGAACTAATTTTAGGAGGATCTAATAAAATTAAAAAACCTAATATAATCATGTTATTTTCTATTTTTTTATCATTATTAAATATCAAATTTTGATTTTTTTGAATTAGTTTATAAGCGACCCCAATTACGCGAAATCCTAACTGATTATAATGAATAACATGATTTAAAATCTGAGATTTATCAATATTTAATATTTGAGCTTGATTTGTTTTCGGATTAATATATTCGGCATAATTACAAATATTTAATATTTCTTCAATCGCTCCTTTAGTAATGATTAAATCATAATCCTCATGAATATTATGAAGCGAAATAGTCATAATGCGACGTTTAAAATCAAAAGGAATTTCATCAATTTTAATAAAATTTTTCGCTAACATAGAATCAAAATGACAATTATTATGCATTTTATCAATAATTGCTTTATCTATAACATTTTTTAAACCTGTTTGAAAATAACTATTTAAATAAGCATATTGTAAAATTTTAAAATTACTTTTATTATAAATATCTAAAAAATTGTCAATAGCAACAATATCTTCTGTTAAAGTGCCTGTTTTGTCAGTGAATAAAATATCTATAGCACCAAAATCTTGCATAGAATATAAATTTTTTACAATAACGTTATATTTAGAAAGAACAGCAACCCCTCTCATAAAAGAAGTCGTTACAATCAAAGGCAACATTTCAGGAGTAATGCCTAAAATTATACTCAAAGCAAAAGCAAAAACATTCCAAAAAATAAATTTTTCTGTACACTTATACCAATTTAAAACAAAAATTAAAGGAAATAAAATCAAAATACAACTGATTAATATTTTAACAATAGAATTGATACCTTGCTTTAAAGAAGAATAAGTTTTATCTTTATCTAAAGATTGATGAATATGACCTAAATAAGTATTTAATCCTGTCAAAACTACAATGCCAACAGCATAACCCGAAACAACATTAGTACCCATAAAAACTAATCTAGGATCTTTTAAAAGATCATTTGATTCTGTTCGAGAAAAAGCATTTTTTTCTACCGCATCCGATTCCCCTGTAAAAGTTGTTTCTTTAACAAAAAAATCTTTAGTCTCTAATAATCTAATATCTGCCGGAATGATATCTCCGGCTGATAATAAAACTATATCCCCAACTAATAATTCGTTTAAAGGTATTTTAAAAATTTGGTTAGATCTTTTTACAGATGCCGTTAAAGAAACAATTTTTTTAAGTTTATCTATTACACTAGAAAATCTAGCTTCTTGTAACCAATGCATAAAATTGGAAACCACTAAAATAAAAGATACAATAAAACAAGTAGCATAGTCCCTAACTTTGGGATCTGCTAAATAAATATCTTTAAAAAAATAAAAAATTAATAAAAATAATAAGATAAAATTAAAAGGATTTAATAAAACTCTTATAATTTTGATAAAATAATAATTTTTTTTTTATTTAAAACATTAACATTAGAATTTTTCTTTCTTTCATCAATTTCATCTAAAGATAAACCATTAAGACTAGAAGATAAAGAGGCTAAAAGTTCCTTGATATCTTGGCGACTAACATTCTTAAGAAAATTAATATTAGAAAAAAAACTTTTCCTAAAAGGCAACTTCATTTTGATTATACAACTCCCTAAATAAAGTAATTTTTTTAATATGAATACCCAAAAATTTCTTTATTATTGTTTCTTAATAAAAAGAAATTTTATCTATTATAATATTCTACAATTAATTGCTCGTTAATATCTGTTAAAAACTCATTTCTATAAGGATATCGGATATAACTACCTATTAAAGAAATTTTATCTAAAACAACATAATCTACTTTATTATTTTTAGATGTTTCCAAACAATAAGAAACTATTTTCATTTGTTTTGCTTTTTCTTTTAAAGTTATTTTTTGTCCTGGTTTAACAACATAAGAACTAATATCAACTTTTTTACCATCTACTAAAACATGACCATGAGAAATTAATTGTCTTGCTTGTAAAATAGTTTTAGAAAAACCTAATAAATTCACAATTCTATCTAAACGAGATTCTAAGGATATCAAAAAGTTTTCCCCATGAGAACCTTTAAATTTGGCTGCATTAACAAAAAAACGCTTAAATTGTTTTTCAGACATACAATAAGTAAAACGAACTTTTTGTTTTTCTTGTAACTGAATTCCGTAATCACTTAATTTATTTTTTCGTTTTTTATTTTTACTTAAATTAAAATGATCTTTTTTATTTAATAATTCTTTTCCTGTTCCGGTTAAAGAAAAATTCAAAAAACGTGACTTTTTCCAAATCGGTTTCGCGGTAGACATCCACAATGCTCCTTTTTAATTCACTTATGAGTGAAATTTTATTTTTTATTTAATTTTGAAAACGCTAAAGTACATATAGATTAATCAATACAACACTATATATCATATATTCTATGATAAAACCAAAAGATAGTCAAGTAAATAGTTAAATTTAAATTAAATTTAATTAAAAAATTTTTTAATTAAATTAATGAATATAAAAATTTAAAAAATCTATTGGATATAAAATATCAATGTTATTGAAATTAGTAAATTTATGTGATATAAATACTTAGTGTTTATCATTTTCACAATTTTTAATTATAAATTTTATAAAATTTAAAAATAACATATTTAAACCTCAATAAGCACATTATTTGATAATGAAATAATTTAATTTAAAAAAATTAATTGACCTTCACATTAGCGTTTTTTTAAAAATCAATAGAACTGCAAACTTTATATTATGTTAAATATTAAAACTGGATTTAAGAGATAATTCCCTAATTAAATTCTATCCAAAAAAGAAAGGTTATAGAATGAATATAATATTAATAGGACCGCCTGCTACTGGCAAAGGAACACAAGCGATAATTTTATCTAAATATTTTAATATTCCGCATATTTCAACAGGAGATATTTTCAGAAAAAATTTACAATTAAATACTAATTTAGGAAAATTAGCCAATTCTTATATAGAAAAAGGTTTTTTAGTTCCTAATCATATCACAAATGCTATGATTGAAGAACAATTATTAAAAGAACAAAATAAAAAAGGTTTTATTTTGGATGGCTTTCCTAGAAATTCAATACAAGCTATGTTTTTGGATAAATTATTTCAACAAAAAAATATTATTTTAACAAAAGTAATTTATTTCAATTCTGATATCAAAATTTTACAAAAAAGAATTTTAGGTAGACGAATATGCCCAAAATGTAGAGAAATTTATCATTTAGAAACTAAAAAACCTAATAAAAACGGAATATGCGATAAGGATAACAATGTCTTAATTCAAAGAAAAGATGATAATTTAATAACTTTTAATGAACGTTTAACAATTTATCAAAAAGAAACCTATCCTTTAATAGAACAATATCGTAATAAAAATAAACTTTTAGAAATTCGTATTGATGATGACAATATGTCTATCAATGATGTAACCAAAATTTTATTAAAAAAAATTTCAAAATATTCCAAAACACAAACTTAAAACTAATCAATATTTCCATTAATAAAAAAATAACTTCATTTTATAATTTAAAACTGAAATTAATTATATTTTAGTATGATTTATGAAATAAAAAGATAAAAATTGTCGATATATCGTTAAATAAATATAAGTTAAAAATCCGGAAAAGAAAAAAACTGATAAAAAACGAATGTAAATCCAAGGAGATACAAATCTTTTTAAAAATTTATTATAAACAGAAAAATTATTTAAGTAATCATAATTTTTATTATAAAAAATATAATCTAAAAAAAAAAGATTCAATAAAATGTATGTTATAAAATATAAAACACAAATTAAAGTTATTCGCCAATAAACAGATAAAAATGAATCAAAATATTTTGAGATTAAAAAAATAGGCAAAATACCCAAACAAAGACCATAAAATAAAGTTAATAAAGGATTATATGGATAAATAGTACTTCTGAAACAAAAAGCAATAATTTCTACAAAAGAAACAGAAACAAAAGACCAAAAATAATGACGATTGAATAAAGGAATAAAAAATAAAGGTATTAATTTAAAACCATCTAACCAAATAATAGAATTAAAAAAACGTAATATAGAATAAGAAGTGAATAACCTTTTAAAAATTAAATCTAAAACAAGAGACAAAGAAGATAAACAAGATAAAAAAACTATTCTCTCTAAAGATGATAATTTTAGTTTTTTCATATGTGTATAATTTTCCTTTTTGTTTTTATAAATGCATTATTTAAAAATTTGTCTCATTTACAAATTCAAAAATACAATTACAAATTTTTACTTGATCAGAGGATCTCATGCCTCTTTTTTTTAATTCTTCTTCGACTCCTATTTTTTTTAAAATATAAGAAAAACGACTAATGGATTCATGATTATTAAAATCTGTTCTATGAAATAATTTTTCAATATAATCACCAGCAACTACATAACAACCATTACTGTCTTTAGAAATAATAAATTTAACAGATTCCTTCAAAGTAAAAATCTTTTTATCTTGAATATTATTCGCGGTTGTATCTATATTACACAAATCACTTCTTTGTAAATGTTCTATAATAATATTTTTTAACTCTGTTAAACCTAAATAATTAATAACAGAAATAGGCATAATAATCTTATCTTTTATTTGTTGGGTTAAAATAAGAAAATTTTTTTGAAAACAAGGTAAATCTCTTTTATTAACAACTATTATTTGAGGTTTTTTTAACATATTAATATGATATTTTTTTAATTCTTCATTTAATAATAAATAATTTAAATAAATATCATCATTTGAAGCATCACATATATGTAATAACAATTTACATCTTTCAATATGTTTTAAAAAATTAATACCCTGGCCACGTCCTAAAGAAGCATTTTCAATTAAACCAGGAATATCAGCAATCACAAAATTTAATTTTGTATCAAAAACCATTCCTAAACAAGGAGTTAAAGTAGTAAAAGGATAAGAAGAAATTTTTGGCTTAGCATTAGATAAAGCAGCTAACAAAGATGATTTGCCTACATTAGGAAACCCTAATAAACCGACATCTGCTAACATTTTTAATTCTGTTCTAATAATTAAACTTTCTCCTAAATCGCCTTTTTCAGCATAAGACGGAGCTGAATTCAAATGATTAGTCAAAGCAAAATTGCCCTTACCGCCTTTACCACCTCGAGCAATTATTAAACGTTCTCCGGCTTCCAAAATTTCTCCAATTAATTGATTATTTGTATGATTATAAATTGAAACACCTAAAGGAACTTCTATAAACAAATCAGGAGCATTAGCTCCGTTTTTATTTTTATTTTCGCCATTATAACCATTTAAAGCTTTAATTTTTTTACGATACTTAAGTTTAAATAAATTATTTTCGCCTGAAACACCTACAAAAATTACAGATCCTCCATTACCTCCATTTCCCCCTGAAGGTCCTCCGTAAGGAACATATTTTTCTCTTCTAAAAGCTACCTTACCACATCCTCCGTCACCAGCTTTAACGTAATTTATCACTTCATCAATAAAATTCATATAATTCCCTAAATTAATTTATTTAGATAAATATCCGTTCAATTCAGCAATAAATTTTATTTTTTACAGAATATAACGAATAATATTTTCTAAATTATAATTAACCAAAACATTCAATGACATTCCAATATTTTTATTTTTAAAAAATTAACTTTTTTTAATTTAATTAAAAATTGTTTCTAAACCAAATAACTTCTAATTAAAACATCAAATATTAAATATAAAACTATTTTAAATATTATTTAAATTTTTTATGTAAAAATACTTATTTAAAAAAATTATAATAATTATTTTTGTAAAACACTTTTATAAACTGAAGCACAAGTTTTTTGTTTTTTATTAATACGAATTTTTTCAAATTTAACAAAACCATTAATAAGAGCAAATAAAGTATCATCTTTACCAAGACCAACGTTTTTACCCGGCATAACCTTAGTTCCTCTTTGACGATAAATAATAGATCCGGCATTTGTATATTGACCATCTGATAATTTAGCGCCTAAAGATTTAGAATGGGAATCACGCCCATTGCGTGTAGAACTAACCCCTTTTTTAGTCGCAAATAATTGAATATTTAACTTAAACATAATTAACCTCTTTTAATTATTTGTATTTTTAACTAATTTCATTTTTAAACAATTTGGATATTATAGACTTAAATCTTTTATTTAATTAATTTAATTTTTAAACAATTTGGATATTGCCGACTTAAATCTTCGAAAGTATATTTAAAATTTTGTAATAATTTATTCACTATTAAATTAGATTCTAATAAAATTAATTTAAAATAACCTTTTTTTAATTTAAAATTAATTTTATTATTTAAGTCTAACAATACGGATAGATTAATTGCGTTTTATGCAGCGATTTGTATTTGCTGTTTTATTTACAATCAGCCCCCGTCCAAACCGGACAAGCAAGTTTCCAAGCATCCGGCTTTCCCTAATTTACTCTCTTTCGAGAACTAATTTCCCCTTGCGGTTAATTAGCTATTTATTATTATCGTTCTTATTCTTTATGATATCATGTATTTGTTGATTTGTCACTTTTCGATGACAGTCTTTACACAATACCTTGGTACTTTTATTCATCATAATACTTTGGTGATTCGCATTGCGAACTGTCCCAATGTGGTGAATTTGGAGTTGAGTTGTTCTATCACAGTTCTCGCAACGTTCCGCTTTTAGACGGTCAGTTAGATGTGTACGCCCTTGAAATAAAAATCTATTGATGGTAATATCAGGGTTTTCCTTATAGTTACGCATTTTTTTGATTTTATCCCAAGAGTAGACCACCCATGGTTCGTATTGGGTTTTCCCTTTATTAAGATAGGGAATAGCCCAGGTTGAACCTATATTAAGTTTCTTCCGTACTTTGGCAATCGATGTTTTCCATTTTCTTGCCAGTGTTTTCAAACAGCTATCTTCAGCTAGATAATTCAAATAGGTTAAAACATCGAGATTGTTAGCTAATCAAAAGTATTTCAGACAATGGTTTGATAGGTCCGGATTATTTCTAATTCGTCTCTATCTGCTAAAGTTTCATTGTGTTTCACCTTTCCCTCTTTTAACCAATTATATTCATGTCCGTACTCTTTAGCTTTCGCTTGGGGAATTTGGATTTGAACTTTACCGTTGAAGGAATTCTTTGTGGATTTCCTTATACGAGTTTTATTGGTGGGATTTACCTTTACCATGTAGGATAGAAACCTAGTTTCTTTGTTGGCCTTAACAATTTTTGATTTGTCCTTACTAATGGTAAGTTTCAAATCTTGCTCTAGCCATCGGACTACTTGATTCTTAATCCTTTCGGCTTTGTCATACTCGCCCTTAACACCAATGATAAAATCATCAGCATAGCGGATGTACTCAACTCTTGTCTTTGAATTTAAATTGATATACCTATCAGCCTCCAGTTTATGGTGCTGGTTTTTAAGCCATGCTTTCTTATATTCTGGGTTGTCCTTCCTAATCGGCTTTCCTTCTTTAATCAGTTCCTCCATTTTCAGGTCGATGTAGTGTAAATATACATTCGCCAGTAAGGGGGAAATAATTCCTCCTTGAGGAGAGCCTGATAAAGATTCGTATTTGATTCCATCTTTCATGAAACCGGCTCTTAGCCATTTGTTAATGGTTGAGAGAGTTTTATTCTTTTTGATGAATCGATTTAAGGTTCTCATGAGAATTTCATGATTGATGGTATCAAAGTAACCTTTTAAGTCGATTTTGATAATGTAATCAATTCCTTGAAATCTTTGTTTGACGCGTTTGATGGTGTCATGACAAGATTTTTTAGTTCTAAATCCAAAGTTCCATTCTGAAAAGAAATTTTCAAAATAGGGAGTTAAGAGTTGTTCGAGGCATTTTTGTATTAACCGATCTTTGATGGTCGGTAAACCCAAG
>NZ_JAOSIR010000001.1:0-40516 GCF_030586865.1 Candidatus Phytoplasma crotalariae | reverse complement strand
GCTGTTATCAACTCTTCTTTCGAACTAGTTGATCAAGCCCACCTTGTGGTGTTTACGTGACCTCTAGAGAGATTATCACTCTAGGCTATGCGTTAAATAGCAGAATTATGAGCATCTTTTGCGCCCTAATTCTATATAAGATTTTTCTTGTTTTTCTAAAATGTTTAACAAAATTACTTCTTTATTATCTTGAGAATTATTTATTTGAAAATTATTAAGTTCCGTAATATATGTTTTTCGTTGTGTTTCGATATCATTTAAAAAAATCTGTAATTTTTCTTTTTCGTCTAATGATAATGTATCTAATTCTTTATTGAATTTTTGTGTTTGATTTAATTCTGTATCTAAAATAATTCGATATTGAAAAATTTTAGTTTTTAAATCTATTATTTTTTGATTATTATCATCAGAAATCTGAGCCACAATTGTATTCATAAAAAAACATTTAAGAAAAAATAAGATCAGAATTAAATATTGAAATAATAAAATATTTTTTTTATTTTTATTAAAAATTTTTATATTAGTTATTAATTCTCTTTTCTTTTTTATTTGTAAAAATATGTAATAAATATATTTTTGTTAGATAAATTTTAATTATTTTGTGAATTTATAATGTTTAATTTTTTTTCAAATTTTCAAATTTCATTTTCAATTATCATTTATTTCCTTTTGAAGGAAAATATTAAGATATTTTATGAATAGAAAATATTCTAAATATAAAATATCTAACTTAATTATAACATATAAAAGGGTTCGTGATATGTTATTTCAGCAGAATATATTAGTTATATTTGATTAAAATGTTTTTTCAATAGTTTAATAATTTATTTATGCCAAAATAATAATTTATTAATAATTTTTATAGTATTAATTATTTATTTAATTTTTATATAAATAATAAATTTTTAATAAATTATTATTTTGACTTTGTAATTATATCGATATTTATGTTTAAAATATTGTTTTTTTATTTTAATAAGAAATTTTAAACTTTTTTACCTAACTAAATAAAGAACAAATGAAATTTAATTTTACATGTTTTATATATACCAAAAATATAAATTTCGATAAGTTATATGTTCGCATATTCTTATTATTAAAAAAAACAAATTGGATAATTTATAAGAAGATAATTTTAATTGAAATTTGTTTATTTGGTAAATATTTTTATTACATAATAAAAATCTTGAATTATTAAAAAGAAATTTTTAATTTACAAAGTATCTTTTCAAGATTTTTTGATTAATTATTAACTTAAAAAATGTTTTAGAAAGGAATTATATGCTAAGAAAAAGATTATTTTCACTCTTTTTAAAAGATAAAAATAACTTATCTATTAGAAATAAATTAATCGAAGTTTATGCGCCTTTGGTTTATAAAATTGTTAATCAATTTAAATATTATCCGTCTATTTTGAATAAATCAGATTTAATTCAAGAAGGCTTTTTAGGTTTAATTGGCGCTTTAGGTTATTATCAAGATTAAGGTTATGATTTTATAGCTTATGCTAGACCAACTATTAAATTTGTTATTCGCGAATTAATTCGAAATAGTCATATTCCAGTTGTTCCTCAAAAAAATTATTTTATAATTAATACTAATTTTCAAGAAACTATTTATTATTCTTTCGCTAATTATTCTTTAAATCCTCATCAAAATTGGTTAAAACAAACAGATTAGGAATTTTGGATTAAAAAAATAAGAAAAACTTTAAATTCATCAGAATTTAAAATTATTGGTTTAAGTTTTGGTTTCTTGAATAATTTTTCATGTCATAAAAAAATTTCTTATCGAGAAATAGCTTTTTCTTTAAAAATAACTCCTAAAGAAGTTCAAAAAATACGTAAAAATGCTATCCAAAAACTCAAAAGAAAATTAAATTATCTTAAAAATTTATGAATATGAATTAAACAGATATTAATCTTTAATATTTCTTAGTTATTTATTGTAATTTAGATACATAATATTAAAATTTTTTAAATTTCAAATCCAAGTTATGGAGATTATAAAAATATGAAATTATTAAAATTAAATAAATTTTATTATGTGCTTTTGATATTGCTAATTATGAAAAAGATTATAATACAAAGTATAACGCTATTTATTGGCGTCATGAAAAAAAGGTCATATGTTTTCTGACAAAGCTTATGTGTTTTATAATCTTTTTCCTTTCAAAAGAATGCCTTGTAAAACTTATCAAGAATTTGCTAATAATAAACAAATTATAAAAAATACTACTGTTTTAGTGAGTAATTTATTATTCTCTGTTAATAGAATATTTAAAGTTTTAGATACAGTACAAAAAGTAACTGGTGATAAATATATTAATGATTCGGATGATCAAATTGCTTTTATTAATTAATTTGTTAAATATTTTATTCAATATCGTCTAGAAAAGGGTATATTTTTTTGGATCCTGATCATTTAAAGGAAATTTCTTATGTTGATATAACTTTTTGCAATTGCGAGATGTTGAATTCTTTATTTTCTATGAGTTATGATTTATTAGAGAATTTTTTTTCAAAACGAGGTAGATAAAATGCCTTATGAAGATATATTTTTTAATGAAGCATCCGAGGTAGAAATGGCTGAATTAGGTCTTAATCTTCAAAATTTTTATCAAAAAATTCTTGGAAATGATTCTCTTAAAAAACGTATTAGAACTTAAATAATTCAAAAAGTTAAAAATCAAATAAACTTAAAAATTTTACAAACTGGCATTAATCAAACAACGAAATATGTCGCGAGTAAATTAATTTGTAATTTTTTGATTCCAGGAGTAATAGAAAGTTATGAAATGTTTAAATAAAAACACGATGCTACTTGTCATATTGATCAAAACATCCGTTGATATATAAAAAATCATAATCTTGAAAAAAATTAGGCTTTGCTTTAGATTATAATAAGGTAGATAATCGAGTAGAAATTTTTTCATTAGAACAAAATCAACTATCTTCCTGATTATCTTCTCATTTAATTCAGAAAATAAATATATTTAATTCCACTCATATGTTAGTTAGTCTGTTACAACCCAAAAATTTAGGAACGCCTGATATGAATTTAAATATTTATAGTGGTAAATTGAAAAAAAATTTACAAAAATAATTATTTAATAATTATTGTTAATATCATTTTTGAATCTTTTTATTCTTGAATGCTATTTTGTTTAATGTTGGATTATTTTAAAAAAATATAAATTGATTTTACAGATTATTTTTAGTTTCATTTGGATGAATTAATATATAAATATTTAATTAAATAGTTATTAATAAAAAGATAATTCAAAAACAGTAGTAATTTTCAATATATTACAACTATATTTGTGATAAATAATTTTAAAAAAGAAATTAATATTTATCAAAATTAAAAAATTAATTCAAGATTATAACATAATAACTAAAGCTAAAGCGTATTTTTCAGTATGAGTAATAGATATCATAAATTGATTATTATATTTATCTATTATATAAGGAGCTCCTTTATCGTCGTTTAATATAGACCAATCGCAATAATTATTGGTCAAATTACCTTTTTGATAAGTTTTAAATATTGCTTCTTTAGCAGCCCATCTTCCTGCTAAAAAAAAACTTTTACTTTTTAAAGAATTTATTTTTTTATAAATGTTATATTCTGAAATAGATAAAATACGATTAGATATTGAGGTTAATCCTATTTGAATAATTTTATTAATTTCAATTAAATCGATACCGATATTTTTCATTTTTGATAATTATTTACCTTTTTATATTTTATTTTTAGTTTGTGATAAAAGTTTATATAATTCTAATTCTTGAATAATAGTAATGTTTATGTTTTTAGCTTTTTCAAGTTTTTTTTTGCTGTAATTTGCCCCACAGATTAAATAATTAGTTTTTTTAGATATATTATTCACTATTAAAGCTCCTAATTTTGATAAATTTTTAATTATTTGTGCACGTGTATATTGCGACAATGTTCCTGTAATAATAATTTTTTGGTTTTTAAAAAAATTATTATCCACATTATTAATAATATTTTGAGTAGAAAAATTTAATTGATGTTTTTCTAATTGAATAATTTCTTGAACATTTTTTTCATCATTAAAAAAATTATGTATACTATGAGCTATTTCTTGTCCTATTTCGTTTATTTTAGTTAGTTGTTCTATTGTAGCTTTTTTTAAATTATATATATTATAAAATTTATTAGTTAAAATTTGAGCGATTTTACTACCTACATGTTTTATTCCTAATCCGAATAGAACGCGATCGAAAGGTTTTTGTTTACTTTTTTCTATAGCTTCCAAAATATTGTTAATTTTTTTAATGCCAAAAAAAGGTAATTTTAGTAATTGTTGTTTTTTTTCTTTAAGAATATATAAATCGGAAATTTTGTTGATAATTTTGTTTTTAAATAAAATAGTTAATGTTTGAGAGCCTAAAATATGGATATCCATAGCTTCTTTAGATGCGAAATGAATTATTTTTTGTATTTTTTTTTCATTACATTCGGAATTAATACAAAAATAATTAATTCCATTATTTTCTTTTTTTAATAATGAATCACAAGAAGGGCATTTTGTAATCATTACAAAAGGTTTTGCAGAAGCCACTCTTTTATTAATAATGACTTTAATAATTCTAGGAATAATCGATCCTGACTTTACAATAATTACGCTATCATGAATACGAATATCTTTATTTTGAATATAATTGTAATTATGCAAGGTCACACGTGATATTTTACTACCATCAAGAATAATAGGTTCAAGATCTGCTACAGGATTAATTATGCCAGTTCGGCCTACATAAAATAAAATATTTTTGATTATAGTTTCACCTGTAATGGAATTAAATTTATAAGCCAGAGCGTATTTAGGAAATTTATTTGTATAACCTATTTTCGGATATAAATCGAGTTGGTTTAATTTTATAACAATACCATCTACATCATAATTTAAAGAGGTTTTTAAATCTACATAATAATCTATAAAGTTAATTAAATCAGACCAAGAATTAATTATATGATAATATGGATTTACAGAAAAACCTAATTTTTTTAATAATTCTAAAACTTCTTTTTGAGTATGAACAATTAACGAAGTTTTTACGATACTATATAAAAAAGAAGATAAATTTCTAGAAGCGACAATATTAGGATTTAATAATCTAATGGTTCCAGACGCGGCATTACGTGGATTAGCAAAAGATTTTTTTTGTTCTTTGTTATGTTGTTCGTTTAATTTTTTAAAATTTTCATAATTAAAAAAAACTTCTCCTCTTACTTCTAAATCTATTGGTTGTAAAAGTTTTAAGGGAATATCTGTGATATTTTTAATATTATGAGTTACTACTTCTCCTACTAAGCCATTTCCTCTTGTAGTAGCTTGCATTAAAATTCCTTGTTTATATTTTAAATTAATAGCTATACCATCTATTTTTAATTCTGTAATAAAATTACAATGAGGATATTTTTCCATTATTTTTGTATAAAATTTTTTTACTTTTGTAATGTCAAAGGCATTGTCTAAAGATAACATAGGTTTACTATGAGTTATTTTAGGTATTTTGTTATCATCTAAGGAACTACCTACTTTATCAGTCGGACTATTTTTTAATTTATACTGCGGATAATTCTGTTCTAGATATATCAATTCCTGTAATAATTCATCATATTGTTGATCACTTAAAGAAGATTGATTTAAATTAAAATATTCATAATTCGCCTGATTTATTTTTTTAGTTAATTGTTTTATTTTTTTTATAATATCTAACATATTTTTTATCTATTATCCGTATTCAATATTACAATGTATTAGTTCTTTTTTTAATTGATATTTTAAAATTTTATTTTTAAGTTAAAGGTATTTTAATTTTAAAAAATATTACTAAGATTAAAAAAATATGCATATTTTACAATATGCATATTTAAATATATATCGTTATATGTTGATTAGATAATTAATTTTTGAATATCCAGTTATATTAATATCGTTATTTTTGTTAAATTAGATTATTACTAAAATTATATTTATAATTTCTTCTAATTTATTTTAGAAATTTATATATTAATATTTTATATTTGGAGAATTTTTTTCAATTAAAAACATTTATGAGGAAAATTTTATTACTTTTAGAATGATTTTAATTTTTTATTTTATAAATGAAATTTTAATTAATGATTATAAAATTAATTTTTTATAATAATTTTTGGAGATATATTTACATAATGCGGAATCTTGTATCTATTAAATCAGGCTCGGATATGACATTTTTATTAGCTTTAACATCAAATTTTGTTTCAGTTAATTTATTGTTGCTATCAAAAAATTTAGTTTCAATTAAAACTTCATTAGTGATGTAATTAAATTCTTTAATAGAAGATATTTGTTGATTTGGATTGAAAATGGTTATTTTAGTAATTTGTTGATTTGCATTAAATTCTTCTATAGCATTTAATCTATCATTAATATATTTAAAATGTTCGATTTTTATCGGATTTTGTTTATTATCCCAATAAATTTTTTTATCTATTTTATAAGGAGCAGTTTTCTGATAGAAACTCATTGTTATTAATTTTTCTTCATCATCAAATTCTGAAATATTATGTGTTATGAAACTTTTAGTATTTTCGTTATATACATTTAATATTTCAGTTTTAATTTTATTATTTTTATAAAAGGAAATTAATTCTGATTGATAATCATCAGCAAAAACTGTTTTTTTGAATAATTGATTATTTTGATATTCTTCTATTTTTTTATAATAATTATTTTCATTGTTTAAAAAGATTTTACTTATTAATTCTCCAAATTTATTAAAATATTTAATATGATCGATTTTTTCTTCTTTATTATTTTTAAAAACTATAATACTTTGGGTAGCTTCATCAGTTAATTTTTGCAAAGAAAAATCGAAGGAATTCGTTTTTGGTTGAAAAAACTTTTTTTGCAATTCTATACTTTCTTGTAAAGAATTGAATATAGGTTTTAAAGAATTTTTATTTGAATTAATATTATTGTTTTTATCGGAAATAGGTTCAATTTTTATTTTATTATTATTTTGAATTTTATTATAATTTTCTAATAGTTGTTTATGAGTTTGAGATAATTTCTCATGTTCTTCTTCTATTTCTTCATTATGAGCTAATACATTCATAATAAAAAAAATTTGACCCAATAAAATTAAGAAAATGATAAAAAATAATAATATTTTGTATAATATATTTTTGTCACTGGTGAAATTCATGTGTTTTAGTTGATCTCACTTTCTAATGATTTATAGAAATATAATAAAATCTTACTTCGTGATAATAAACCATACACAATCCTAAATGAAAAAAGTGAATTTAAATTTTAAACAAACGCAATCTAATTATAACAAAAAATAATATAATAATAAATATTAGGTATTCTTAAAGTTGTTTTACAAAAACATAATAAAGATCATTAAAATATGTGATGGAGTAGAATTTTTCGAAATATATTCGAAAAGATTATGTTTGAATATATTTGGATAAAATCAAATTATATAATTATATAAAATTTTTTTAAAATTTATTTTTAAATTTTAATTATTAATTAATTTAATTATTAATAATATTTATTAAGTTCAATTTTTTTATATTAAAAGATGAAAAAGTATAAGATTAATTTGTTAAAATAAAAGTTATTATTAATGATAAGTTTATTTTTAATATTTAAATTATTTTTTTGATATTTAGAATAATTATTTTTTAAATTTCTCATTACGTTATATTATATATAAAAAAATGAAAATGAAATGTTTTTAAAAATTGACTTTTTATTAATAAACAAAATTATAATATATAAAAATACCAAATATTATGATAAATATAATAAATTTTATTATTAATGGGAATAAATAGTTTAAAGATATAAAATATAATTGATAATAAAAATATTTATTTTGGAATTATTTATTTTGTATTTTTGGAAAGATGATTAGAATATGAAAAATATAATTAAAAAAACAGCTAATTTATTGACGATATTTCGTATTTTTTTAGTTTTTTGTATGTTACCTTTTTTATATTTAAAATTATTAAAACATGAAATAGAAATTTTTAAAAATTATTTTAATATTATTTTTATAGTAGCATCTATAACTGATTATTTAGATGGATTTATTGCAAGGAAATTTTGTCAAACAACTGTTTTTGGTAAATTTTTTGATCCTATAGCTGATAAATTATTAGTTATTATTTCTTCGTTTTATTTACTGATTTTATGTCAAAATAATCATTTATTGCACCAAGATAATGATAAAATTGTTAATTATGTTGTAAGTTTTTTGATAGTTACTATTATAAGAGATTTTATCGTGATGGGTATTCGATTATTAGCTTTTGAAAAAAAACATATTATTAGTTCTTCTTTTGGTGGTAAATTAAAAACTTTTTTGAATTTTATTTCAATTATTATAATGCTTTTATCTGCTCAATTAGAACGTTTTTTTTCTCAATTATTTCCGGAATATAATTTAAAAATGTATTTTATTATTAATTTTATTTTAGTATTGAATATTTTTATAATTGTGATTTCTGGTATAGATTATATCCTAAAAAATTTGAAGTTAATTTATTTTTAAATTATTAAAAATTTATCTTTTTTTATAATTATGATTAATTTTAGTAAAATTATATAAGAGGTGTTTAGTAAATGAATAAAGAGATATTTAAAAAACCTCCTTTAACGCAAACTATTAGCGAAATAGAAAAAATTTTCGGAAAAGGCAGTATTATGCAGATGAATTCTAATAAAGTAGAGCCTATAGAATCTATTTCGACTGGTTCTTTAGGATTGGATATAGCCTTGTCTATTGGAGGTTTGCCGAAGGGTAGAATTGTAGAAATTTTTGGACCTGAAAGTGCTGGTAAAACTACTTTAGCTTTGCATGCGATAGCAGAAGCTCAAAAATCTGGAGGTATTGTTGCTTTTATAGATGCCGAGAATTCTTTAGATATTAATTATGCTAAAAATATAGGAGTGGATGTAGATAAAATGTTAATATCTCAACCTGATTCCGGAGAAAATGCTTTAAATATTGCCAATTTTTTAATGCAAAATAATGTTGTTGATTTGATAGTAATAGATTCTGTAGCTGCTTTAGCTCCTTTAGCAGAAATAAATGGTGAGGTCGGCGATTCTTATGTAGGTATACATGCTCGAATGATGAATCAAGCTTTAAGAAAACAAAGTTATATTGTTTCTAAATCAAATTCTATTTTGCTTTATATTAATCAGTTAAGAGAAAAAGTAGGAATTACTTTTGGCAACAATGAAGTTACTCCTGGAGGAAAAGGCTTAAAATTTTTTACATCTGTTAGGTTAGATGTTCGAAAAACCTCAGAATTAATTAAAGATAATGATCAAGTTATTGGAGTAAAAACTAATGTTCGTATTGTTAAATCTAAAGTTTGTCCTCCTTATAAAACTGTTAGTTTTGATATTTTATATGGCAAAGGTATTTCTAAAATTAGTGAAATTTTAGATTTAGCAGTAAGTTTAAATTTAATTAAAAAAAATGGTATGTGGTATAGCTATAATGAACAACAAATTGGCCAAGGTAGAGAAAAGGCTCGAGAATTTTTAATGAAAAATTCAGATCTTGCAAATAAATTAGAATTAACTATTCGTCAATATTATAATTTAAATGTTAGTAAAGGAAAATAAAGTTTTTTATTAAAAATATTTATGAAGAATTTTTAAATTTGAATTATACAATTATAAAATTAATTAGTTTTTTAAAATTTTTTTAAATTTTAATAATTTTAAAAAAGATAGGAATGAATTTAAATATATGAATTTAAAAAAAATAATTTATCAAGGTGCTAATTGGAATAATTTAGATGATGAATTTACACATTATTTTTATGAACAAAATTTAAGTCAATTTTGGCGTCCAGAAGATATTAGTTTACAAAGTGATTTGCATATTTGGAATACTTTATCTCAAGAAGAACAAAAAACTTATTCTCGTAATTTGTTAGTTTTAACTTTTTTAGATACTTATCAAGGAGATATAGGCATGCCTGTTTTGGTTAGATCTTGTTTACCCGAAGAGCATCAAAAAAAAGCTACTCTTAGTTTTATGGGAGCTATGGAAAATGCTGTTCATGCTAAAAGTTATTCTAATATTTTTATGACTTTTTTGAATAAAAATGAAATTGATGATTTATTTTCTTGGGGTATGAAACAAAAAAATTTACAGAATATTTTAAATTTAATTATTAATGTTTATGAAATGTTAGATCAAAAAATAGTTATTAATAAAAATAATTATGTTTATTTAAATAGTTATGAATTTTGCGAAATAAAATGGAAAGCTCTGGTAGCTTCAGTATTTTTGGAAACTTGGTTGTTTTATAGTGGTTTTTATTATCCTTTATATTTTTATGGTCAAGGTAAATTAATGCAAGCCGGAGAGATCATTAATTTGATTATTCGTGATGAAAGTGTTCATGGAGTTTATACCGGAAGATTAGCTAAACATTTATATTCTACTTTTAATGTAGATCAAAAAAAAAGTTTATATAATTGGTTAGAAAAGTTTTTATTCCAATTATATCAAGAACAAACATTGTTAACTTCCGAACTTTATCAAAAAAAAACTTTAGTAGATGATGTTAATAAATTTGTTCGTTATAACGCTAATAAAGCTTTATTAAATTTAGGTTTAGAACAAATTTTTCCTTACGAAGACATTAATCCTGTTATTTTAAACGGATTGAATACAGAAACTAAAACAATGGATTATTTTTCTATGAAAGGTAATGGTTATCAAAAAATGAAAAGTGAAAGTTTAAAAGATGAAGATTTTATTTTTTGATTTTTGCCAATTATCTCATAAGATTATAATTTTTAATTTTTCATAAATTTGAAAATTCCCAAATAACTGTTAATTTAAATAAAAAAAAAGAAGGATATATACACCTTCTTTTTTTATTTAAATTAGATTATTTTTTCAATATTTTGCTATTTAATTTGGCAGGGATATCAGGATTCGAACCCGAACTCATGGTTTTGGAGACCATTATGCTACCATTAACATCATATCCCTAAATAAAATATTTGGTACGGGTGACAGGACTCGAACCTGCAAGCTTAAGCGCTAGAATATGGATAGAAAACCTTTATTATATTTGGTTAGCCCCCATCCAAACCGGACAGGCATGTTTCCATGCATCCGGCTTTCCGAATTCAACATAATAAATTTTTTTATTTGTTTAGATTAAAAACATATTTTTTTTATTTAATTTATATTGCGCATTTATAAATTGTTTCATAACAAAATAAAAATTATCATTTAAAAAGTGATAAAAAAATATTTATTATTTTTTAATCTTTCTGCTTCCCTTCGCCTTGTAAATAGTTTTCCTATTCTCCCTGAGAGGACCAAAAAAACCTCCGACTACTATGTCAGCTCTGCAACCTTAATTATTTTATAAAAAATAAAAAAATAATTTTAGGTTTTCCTAGGTAGCTATAAATTATAGGCTAATGATAAATAGCGGTTGGAGTCTTATAATAGGTAAAATTATTAAATTTACCTTGATGTAGATAATTGAATAAATATTTTATTCTTTATTGGTAATGATAATTACTTTAGGATCTTGAGAGTAATTATCTAATTATCTATTTAGGTATTTTGGAATATATCGTTTAACCTTCCTAAAGCTTTAGAACTAAACCACCATTCTTTGCTCTTCACTTAAATATTCAACCTTATTTTATCTTCTTCTTATGTTTAGTGTATATTTTTTAATAAATATTAAAATTAACGATTTTACTTTTTATATACTAAACATTTATGAATATGCTATTTTCCCTTTTATTCTTTCGAATTCAGGTTAATTCATCGAAGTACTTTTATTACCATTAAAAGTGAGGGGCCTAAAAAACCTCTTTAATTTATGCTCGAACTAGCGCCCTCCTAAGTCTAGTGCGTTTACCAATTTCGCCACACCCGCAACATCGTAATTTATTTTTATAAAAAAAATTTTTTTAATAAACTTAATTATTAAAGTAAAAATTATGGCAGGCCCAGCTGGATTTGAACCAACGAATGACGGAGTCAAAGTCCGTTGCCTTACCACTTGGCTATGGGCCTTCTATGTAAAAAATCAAAATTATTTTGATTAATTTTTGGATTAACTTAGAATTTAATTAAATTTGGGGCGGATGATGGGGATCGAACCCACGAATGTCGGCGCCACAAGCCGATGCGTTAACCATTTCGCCACAACCGCCACAAAAATTATTAAAATTTTCATTATTAAAAAAGTTAATAACATTACATATTATACATGAATTATAAATAAAAAAATATATTTAATGTTTATTGAAATAAATAAATCAAAATAACTTTAAAATTATTGTTTTATTTTTTTAAACTGTTTTCTTTTTCTATTGTTTTTCTATTAATAATGATTTAACAAATATTAAATCTTTGGGATCTATATATAAAGCTTTATTTTTCGAGTCGTAATAAGAATGAGATACATTGGCAAAATTATTACGATTTTCTATAGGCATATTATTTAACATAAATAATTGTATTTCAGAAAAATTTTCCATTTGGTCAAAAATTTTTTTTAAGCTTTCGGGTATTTGTTTTTTAAGCGCCTCGTCAATAAATTTTAAGTCTATATTTTTTAATATATCTGGAGATAAATTTTTATTATTTTCTGAATTATTATTTTTTAAATCTTTTTGTATTGATGAATTTTCATGATAAGTTTTTGATTTTGTATTAATTTTTAATAATTCTGTTTCCAAATTTTTTATCTGTTGTTTAAGCATTTCTTGTTCGAAATAGTTTTTTTGTTGTTGTAATTCTATTTTTGTTTCCATTTTATATTGATTTAATTCAAGACGAAAAGCTTGTTCTTTATTTTTGTTTTCGTTTTCTTTTCGATTAATTTCTAGCATTTTTAATTCTATTAAGGTTAAATTTTTATCTTGATATAATTCATTTGGTAATGGATGTTGTATAGAAAATTGAGGAATTTCTGTTTTTGAATTTAATTCAGAGTTTTGATTATCTTTATTTTTATATTCTTGAATATTAAAAATAAAATTGAAATTTAACAATAAAATACGATATAGAAAAGTTAAAATTTTTTTAAGTACTATTTTAATAATTTCTGAAAACATAAAAATGCTTAAAAAATATATCCACCAATAATTTTCAAAAGGAAAGCGATTTAACCATTCTTTAATATTTATCATCATATTTATTATCAAATTATTGACACAACCTTCTGTATAATCATTGTTTTTAACAATGTTATCTCGAATTTATTTTTATCATTTAATTGCGTTAATTTCGAAAATAATGAAGCAATTTATTGAAATTTTATTAATTTGGTAACGTTGAGTAGTAAAAAAATATGTTTAATTAAAATTATTTTGTATGAATATAAGATGCTGTTTTTTTGATAATAATCAGACATTTAGTTAATGGTTTTTGATAATAGGGTTATTTATTATCTATTTTGTGTATTTATAAAAAATTCTTTTTCGGAAGAATCAGAGTTTGGATGATTTGAATTTTCTTGTAATTGTATTCGACTTATTCTGTTCTTAAGATTTTCTAAATCTATATTTATCTTATCTAGAATACTCGAATAATTACTGGTTGTTAATGAAAATTTTTCTTTTGGATTATTTAAATCATTCATCTGTTTTTGTATTTCTTTTAATTTGATTTGGACTAGAAATAAATTAGTTTGATTACAAGTATCATTTATTGTTTGAGTTAGATTTTGAATATGTTGTTCGTATTCAGTTATTTTTTTTTGTAAACTTTGTTCTGTTATTAATTTCGGATATTTTGTTATTGTTTTTGGTTTAGAAAAAAAATTCCAATTAATATCAATATTAAAAAGAGCTTTTACATTACTTAATTTAGAATTAGATAAATTACCTTGTTTATTTATAAATAAACCGAAAAAATTAACTACTACAAGATTTAACAACAAAAATATAATGAATTTTAATTGGATTTTTTTAAGCATTTTTTCTCTCCCTCAATTGTTTAAATAAAATGCAAAAATTATATGTTTTTTTATTTAAAAAATCATAAATTTTATATCAATATTTTAACATTTTTCGATTAATGTTTCAATATTTTAGGATATTTTGATACAAAATATAAATTAAGTTCTTTAAATTAAATTTAATTCATATTATTTAATATTAATTTGAGTCTTTAGGTTTAAAAATAATTATAATTAATGATTAGTTTTTATATTTTAAGTATGAAAAATAAGTAAATGTAAAATGTTAAATTTTTTAAAAAAAGATTATATCGGAAATATTTTTTATATTTTCTAAAAATATCTGCTTTAATAAGTTTTAATTGTTATGTGTTATAATTATTAACACATTTTTTAATTTAAAAATTTGGAAATTAATATTAATAAAATAATTTAGTATTAAAAAAATTTTAAATTATTTTGTATGAGATCAAAAAATACAAACTATAAATTTTAAATATATTTTTTAATTGGATTAAATGAATATAAATAGGGAGAAAATTAAATTTCATAAAATGAGCAAAAATGATAAAAAAAATAAAGAAAATATAAATGAATATAGCGCTTCTAGTATTGAAATTTTAGAAGGTTTAGAAGCTGTGCGTAAAAAGCCAGGGATGTATATTGATTCCGTTACTATGAAAGGAGCATATCATTTAATTTGGGAAATTATAGATAATTCTATAGATGAAGCTTTAGCAGGATATGCTACAGAAATTATTTTAAAAATTTTTCCGAATAATGTAGTTAGTGTTTCTGATAATGGCAGAGGTATTCCTGTCGACATTCATCCTAAAACTAACAAATCAGCCGTAGAAACTATTTTAACTACTTTACATGCTGGCGGAAAATTTAAAAATACTCCAAATTCTAAAAATTACAGTTATTCGGGTGGTCAACATGGCGTAGGTGCTTCTGTAGTGAATGCTTTATCTAATTGGTTTATTGTTGAAATTTTTTTGAATGGTAAAATATATTATCAAAAGTATGAAAAAGGTGTCCCTACTTCATCTTTACAAATTATGGGAGATACTAATAAAAGAGGAACTACTATTACATTTTTACCTGATGAAACTATTTTTCAAGATCTTAAAGATACTTCTTATAGTTTAGATGTTTTAAAAAAAAGAATACAACAATTATCTTTTTTAAATAAAAATGTTAAATTAATTCTAGAAGATTTGCGCTTTCAACCTTCTCAAATTATTAATTTTTATTCAAGAGGCGGTATTCAAGAATATCTTCAATATTTAAATGAAAATAAAAAAGTTTTAAATCAACCTTTTTATCAAGAAAGTTCGGAAAATAATATTTTTTTAGAAATTGCTTTTCAATATAATGAAAATTATATTTCTAATATTTATTCTTTTGTAAATAATATACCTACGCATGAAGGTGGAACTCATGAGGAAGGTTTTAAAATGGCTTTAAATAGAGTTTTATCTAAATATGCTAAAGATAAAAATTTATTAAAAAAAGATTTTAGTTTTATTGGCGAAGATACTTTAGAAGGAATTACAGCTATTATTGCTTTAAAACATTATGATCCTTTATTTGAAGGTCAAACCAAATCTAGATTAGGTAATTATGATATAAGACAATTTGTTTCTAAAAATTTTGGTCTGGCTTTGGAAAATTATTTATTAGAGAACCCACAAGAAGCTAGAAAAATTATTGATAAATGTTTATTAGCAGCTAAAGCCAGAGTAGCAGCTAAAAAAGCTCGTGAAATTACTAGAAAAAAATCTCCTTTAGATAATTTAAGTTTTGCTTCAAAATTAGCTGATTGTCGCACTAAAAATCCTGCTTTGGCAGAATTATATATTGTTGAAGGTGATTCTGCAGGTGGTTCTGCTAAACAAGGCAGAGATTCTGCTTTTCAAGCAATTTTGCCTTTAAGAGGTAAAATTATTAATGTCGAAAAAGCTCGATTAAATAAAATTTTAGTTAATAATGAAATTCTCTCTTTAATTCAATCTTTTGGTACAGGTTTTGACAAGGAATTTAATATTTCTAAAGCACGTTATCATAAAATTATTATTATGACAGATGCTGATGTTGATGGCGCTCATATAAGAACTTTATTATTAACTTTCTTGTTTAGACAATTCAGACCTTTGATTGAAAATAATTATATTTATTTTGCTCAACCCCCTTTATATAAGGTACAAAATAATAAAAAAATCTTTTACTTTTATACAGAACAAGAATTAAAAAATTTTATAAATCGCAAAAATGATTCTCAAAGAATTGTTGTCCAAAGATATAAAGGATTAGGTGAGATGAATGCAGAACAACTTTGGGAAACTACTATGGATCCCGCAACTAGAACGTTATTACAGGTTAAATTAGAAGATGCGGTAGAAGCTGATAGAATTTTTACTATGTTAATGGGCGAAGAGGTTAGCAATAGGAAAATTTTTATTCAAGAAAATGCTACTTATGCTGATATAGATATTTAATTTAATATTTGTAATTATTAGATTTACTGGTGATTTAAAATAATAAATAAAAAAACAAATCCATTATTAATAAAAAAGGCGTAAAATATGATATTAAAAAAAATAAAAAAAAATGATCATTTAAATGAAGAATATAATCCCTTAGATTCTAAAATTAATCTTAATCGTGTTGAAATAGTAGATATAAATGAAGAAGTGAAAAAATCTTTTTTAAGTTATGCTATGAGTGTTATCGTTAGAAGAGCTCTTCCTGATATTAGAGATGGTATGAAACCGGTACAAAGAAGAATTTTGTATATAATGAACGATTTAGGATTAGCTAATCAAGAACGTTTTAAAAAATCTGCTGCTGTAGTGGGAGCCGTTATGGGTCGATGTCATCCTCATGGAGATAATAGTATTTATGAAGCTATGGTTCGTATGGCGCAGGATTTTAATTATCGTTATCCTTTAATTAAAGGTCATGGTAATTTTGGTTCTATTGATGGAGATTCAGCAGCAGCTATGCGTTACACAGAAGCTAGAATGTCTAAGATAGCTCTAGAATTAATTCGTAATATCGAACAAGAAACTGTGGATTTTATTGATACTTATGATGGTAACGAAAAAGAACCTACTGTTTTACCAACTTTATTTCCTAATCTTTTAGTGAATGGTTCTACTGGTATTGCTGTAGGCATGGCTACCAATATACCACCTCATAATTTTAAAGAAGTTGTTAATGCTTTAATTGCTTTTATTAATAACAAGGATATAGAAGTAAAGGAATTAATGAAATATATAAAAGGACCAGATTTCCCTACAGGAGGTGAAATTTTAGGTGCTGATAATTTAAAACATATTTATGATACTGGTAAAGGACGTATTTTTATTAGATCTAAAGCGCAAATAATTCAAAATGATAAAAATAAAAATTCTATTATTATTACTGAAATACCTTTTCAAATTAAAAAAAGTAGTTTAATTGAATCTATTGTTGTATTGGCTAAAGAAAAAATTATAGATGGAATTACAGATTTAAGGGATGAATCTAATCGTAAAGGTATTAAACTTGTTATTGATTTGAAAAGAGATATTAATCCTCATGTAGTTCTGAATAATTTATATAAAAATTCTCAAGTACAAGTTTCCTTTAATTTTAATATGATTGCTTTGGTAAAAGGGGTTCCTAAAATAGTTAATTTAAAACAAATGTTAAAAGAGTTTTTTGATTTTCGTATTAATGTTATTCAACGTCAAAAACAATTTGAATTATCTAAAGCTCTTAAAAAACAACATTTAGTAAAAGCTTTAATTATTGCTTTAAATGATATTGATCAAGTAGTTGAATTGATTAAAGCTTCATCTAATGCCAAATCAGCACAAATTCAATTAATGGAAAAATATCAATTGGATGAACCGCAAAGTAAAGTTATTTTAGAAATGAGTTTACAAAGAATTACTAATTTAGAAATAGAGAAAATTAAACAAGAAAATACAGAATTATCATTAAAAATTACAGAATGCGAAAATATTATTAATTCTATTTCTTTAAAAGAACAAATTTTAAAACAAGATTTATTAAATTTACAAAAAATTTTTCAAGATCCGCGTAGAACTGTTATTAATACAGAAAATAATAATTTAGATATAGATGAAGCATCATTAATCGAAAAAGAAAAGATTTTAATTACTATTACTCATAAAGGATATATTAAACGTTTAAGTTTGAATACTTATAAAAAACAAAATAAAGGTGGTAAGGGTGTTATAGGGATTACTATGAATCAAAATGATTTTGTAGAGCATTTTGCTATAACTTCCACACATGATTATCAATTGTTTTTTACTAATAAAGGTAAAGTATATCAGATTAAAGGTTATGAAATAGCGTCTTATTCTCGTCATGCTAAAGGTATCCCTTTGGTTAATTTAATTCCTATGGCTAAAGGCGAATTTTTAACTACTTTAACAAGCGTAACAGAATTTACTAATAATAAAGATTATTTGGTATTAGTGACTAAAAAAGGATTTATTAAAAGAAACCTTATTCAAGAATATGCTAATATCCGATCTAATGGTAAAATAGCTTTCGCTTTAAAAGAAGATGATGAAGTTTTAGCAGTATTGAAAACTTCTGGTCATCAAGATATTATTTTAGCTAGTTCTGGTGGTAAATCTATTCGTTTAAAAGAAAATTTTATTCGAACTACCCATCGTAGAGGTACTGGAGTTATCGGTATGCGTATGGATAAAAATGAGCAAATTGTAGGTGCAGCTGTTGTTTCTCATCCGGAACAAGATATTTTGGTAGTAACAGAATTTGGTTATGGTAAAAAAACTCAAGCAAGTTTTTATAAACCTCAAAAACGAGGCGGAAAAGGTGTTAAAACTTTAAAAATTACTGATAAAAAAGGAAAATTAGTAACTTTAAAAACTATTTTTCCAAATGAAGAATTAATTTTAATTTCTCATTTAGGTCAAGTTATTCGTATTGAAGCTAATAAAGTTTCGACTACTAAATCCAAAAATACTCAAGGCAATAGGTTATTTAAATTAAAAGAAGATGATAAATTAATTAATGTAGTAGTAGTGCAAAAACAAGAAGATGTTCAACAAATAGGTTAAACATTTATAATCGCTTAATTAGATTAATATTTTTTTATTTTTTAAATAAGTTAATACAATTTTTAAAAAATATAATATTACAAAATTAGAATCAGAGTTAAAAAAATTTTTATTTAGTTTAAAGATAGAAATCGGATTTTGAAAAAATTTTTTATATGTTTTTATAAGGAAATATTTTTTAAAATCACAATATAAATTTTATTTTAAAGTTAACTTGGATAATATACTACCGTAATTTACAAAATGGAATTAAAAATGAAAATTATTTATAATAAAATATGTTTAAAATCGATACAAACTAAAATGGCTGGTATTTTTTTAGCCCAAAAAATTATATTTACGAACTTATATAAAAGAAAAAAAAATATTTTACTCATTCAAGGATCAATGGGAATAGGTAAGACTATTTTTGTCAAAGGTTTTGCTCAAAAATTAGGAATTTTAAGGATTAATAGTCCGAGTTTTAATTTTTTTAAAATTTATAACTTTAATAACAATAAATTGTTTCATATGGATCTTTTTCGTTTTGAAAATAATAGTAAATTATTTTTTTTATTAGAAGAAGTCTTCGAATATTTAAGTATAGGAGATATTCTTTTAATAGAATCGACTTATTTAAATAATGAAATCGAAAAATTATGTGATTTCAAAATTGAAATTAAATTTTTAAAATATAATAGTAGGTTAATCACAATAGAACAAAAAAATGTTGAAAATTAATAAAAAAAGATTATGATGAATAAAATAGAAAAAAAAATATATAATTATCCATTATTCTTTAAAGAAAATATTTTAATTATAGATACTTCAACAGATATGCAAATAGTTATTTTGACGCGCGAACAAGAAATTCTAGATATAAGTATTAATATTAAACCTAAAAGTTTTGTATCTTGTATGATACCCTTAATTAATAAGATTTTACAAACTAATTCTATACACTTATTTAACATAAAGAAAATTATAGTAGGTTGTGGTCCTGGTTCTTATACTGGTACTAAAATAGGGGTTTTAACCTCGAAATTATTAGCTTTAGAATTAAAAATTCCTTTATTTAAGATTAGTAGTTTATTGTTGTTATCTAGTGGTTTTGATCGAAATTGTTTGACTCCGAAAATTAAAATTAATTTAGATCATTTTTATGCTATTAGTTTCCGAAATAACAAAATTATTTTACAAGAATCAAGATATTCTTCGGATTTTCTTTTTAATTATCCCAATCATATTTTATTAAGTTCTTTAAATTATAAAATTTCTTTGTTTAAAATATTGAATTATTTGGATATTGTTGATAATCCTCATGAATTGTCTCCGAATTATTGTTGTTCTAGTTGGTTTTAAAAGATAGAAATAATTTGACTATTTATTTAATCAAATATAATAAAACATGATAATAAAATAAAAAACTAACAAGTGGTGACATAAAGTTAGTCTTCGCAAGAAGATAAATTATGGCAAGCCGGATGCTGGGAAACTTGCTTGTCCGGTTTAGAGGGGGGCTGTTTGTAATAGATATCAGAAAGATAAAATCAATCTTGAAATCGAAACGCAAATAATCTATCCCTATAAAATATTGAAATCAAAATTGTGCAAGATAAAAGGTTATATCAAATTCGATATAATTTAAAAAAATTTCATATTTTATTTCTGAATATGAAATATAAAATATGGAGAAAATTTGAGTATTTTTTATTTGAGAGTAATTTTTGAATATAAAATTGCAAATGCTAAATTATTTACTCTACTTAATTATTAAAAAAACTATATAAATTTAATAATTAAGAATTTAATAGTTTTTAAATCAAAATATTAATTATATAAATCTTTTAAATAGTGCTTTTTTGAATTTTTTTATTTTTAGAATAATGTTTTTAGTTTTAATTTGATTAAATACTCCGAGATCTTTTTTGTAAATGAAATTAATTTTAAGTAAAATCAAAATATAGTAATATATTTTTCAATACAAATCAATAAAATTTCTCATTGTAAATTAAAAAAATAATTTAGATATGTATTTTTTTAAATACAATGAGATTATTTATTTGTTATTTGTTGTTAATAAAATAAAAGTTTATAAAGAAATATAAAAGGTTATTAATTATGATTATTTTATCTATCGAAACTAGTTGTGATGAGACTAGTGTTGCTATTACTCGGGATGGAAAAGAAGTATTAGCAAATGAAACTTTTTCACAAATTAAATGTCACCAAAAGTATGGCGGTGTAGTTCCTGAAATAGCTTCACGTAAACATTTAGAAGTTATAACATATTTTTTAAAAAAAGCTTTTATTAAGACAAAAATTAAACCAAAAGATATAGATTTAGTTGCTGTAACTCATGGTCCGGGATTAATAGGATCATTATTATTGGGAGTTAATGCTGCTAATACCTGGTCTTATATTTATCAAAAGCCTTTGATAGGCATTAATCATTTAATAGGTCATATTTATTCTGTTCAAATAGAAAATGAAATAGAATTTCCCGCTTTAGCTTTGATTGTTTCGGGAGGTCATACCGAATTACTTTATTTAAATGATCACTTTGATATACAAAAATTAGGAACTACTTTAGATGATGCTGTTGGCGAAGTTTATGATAAAATTGCTAAAAATTTAAATTTAAATTATCCAGGAGGACCTATTATAGAAAAACTTGCTCTCCAGGGTGAAGCTGTTTTTAATTTTAATTTACCTTATGTTAAAAACAATAATCTAGATTTTAGTTTTTCAGGATTAAAAAGTCAAATTATTAATTTAATTAATAAAAATCGTCATAATATGTCAAATAAATTAGTTTTTGATATATGTGCTTCTTTTCAAAAAATAGTTATTGAAGTTTTATTAATTAAAATAAAAAGAGCTTTAAAAAAATTTCCTACTAAAAATTTAATTTTAGTAGGAGGTGTTGCTTCTAATTCAAGTTTAAAAAAACAATTTTTGCGAGAGTTTCCTAATTTAAGATTATTAATTCCAAGCTTAAATTTTTGCACAGATCAAGCTGCCATGATTGGTATTGCGGCTTATTATCAATATAAATTTCAAAAACCTACAAAATTATATAATTATGATTTAACAGGATTAGCAAATTTAACTTCTTTTTTTTAAAAATTTTAAAATCATTAGTTCAATTTTTTTATTAAATAATATTAAAAAAAATATTTTGGTACATATTGGTATATAGGGATAGATTATTTGCGTTTCGATTTCAAGATTGATTTTATCTTTCTGATATCTATTACAAACAGCCCCCCTCTAAACCGGACAAGCAAGTTTCCCAGCATCCGGCTTGCCATAATTTATCTTCTTGCGAAGACTAACTTTATGTCACCACTTGTTAGTTGTTTATTTTATTATCATGTTTTATTATATTTGATCAGGTCGATGTAATGTAAATAACATTTGCCAACAAAGAGGAAATAATCCCTTTTTGCGGAGAACCTGATAAAGATTCGTATTTGATGCCATCCTTCATGAAACCAGACTTTAGCCATTTGTGAATGGTTAAGAGGGTTTTATTCTTTTTGATAAACTGAGGTCGATTGTCTCAAAGTAGCCTGTTAGGTTGATTTTGACAAGGTAATTAATTCCTTTAATCTTGGTTGGACACGTTGGATGGCGTCATGACCAGATTTTTTGGTTCTAAATCCCAAGCTTCATGCTGAAAAGATTTTCTCAAAATAAGGAGTTAAGAATTTTTCCAGACCTTTTTGTATCAGCAGATTTTTGATGGTGGGTAGACCCAGAGGTCTGGTTTTTTTATTATCTATTAAGAATGCGGATTCTTTGAACTGGTTTTGGATGATAACCATTATTGACATATTCCTGATGGTATCTTTCTAATTTTCCAAGATTAATCCCATCGATGGTTTTGTTGTCAATTCCAGTAGTACCTGCCCCCTTTTGTTAACGGTGATTTTTCAACATGTTATAAAAGTTATTCATTCCCTGCTGGAATTCTCTTTTTAAAGAGTAACTATTGGAAGAACAATTTTGTTCGCAAAAGTTTAGTTGCTGGTGAAATCGTTATCAACTTGCCATTGAATAAATAATAAATTACTATCTTCTTTCGCCCTATAAGAGTCATTAACTCTCTTTTGAGTAAGACGATTAACTAAATTATTTCAAATTTAGGTTTATCCTTACGACTACCAAAAAGATGCTTTATCCTTGACCCTCCGGGCTTTTATTTCCGGATTAGTAAATTTAATTACTTCGTTTTAGGATTCTCCAAGTTACGCTAAATTATTCTTAGGCCATTGCAGGCTTCTCCCTAGAATTATTCGGTGGCGAAGTCTTTTTGAATAATTTGCTTTCGTCGCAACCCACTTTTATGGTCTGCTGTAATCTCGCATTCTTTCATTTGTTAGACCGACCATCTCCTTTCAGAGTTTATATCCTGGATATTGGTTAGATAGCACGAAATTTAGGCCTCTTTGGCGCCCGCATAAACATAATAATTCTTGGGAATAAACAATAAATTACTGACTTCTTTCGCCCTATAAAGGTCATTAACCTTCTTCCTGAGAGGACGATTGACTTAATGATTCCAAATTAAGTTTTACTCCTCCGACTACTAAAAAGTCGCTTTATCCTTGGGCCTAATGACTTTTATTTCATTATCGGTTAATTTAATAACTCTGCCTTTAGGATTCTCCAAGTTACTCTAAATATCAACCTTGGTTCCTTAGGTGAAATGACCATTAGATTAACGGTGAGATTCCAGATTTTTTTGTTGATAAAATATCCAATAATCGGTTATATATTGATAGTTTCTGGACTACTCTGATAGTAGTTTACGAGATAGGTTATACAATTTCATCTTCTTATTTTTCTTAGACCATTTCAGGTTTATCCTTAGAACCATTCGGTAGCGGCGTCATTTTAACTAACTACTTCATCGCAACCCGCTTTTAAGAACTGCTATAATTCCTGATTGTTTCCTTTCAGAAACCATTCTTATCCTTTCAGGATTTATCTTCCTGGTGAATGGTTATTTCACTTGATATTTAGGCCTCTTTGGCGCCCAACCGAATAGGTTGATAATATGCAATCCATTTATTATTATTATTCATTACTATAAAAGGTTCTTGGGTTATAATGTGTCTTTGATCTAAATAAATACCATTTTGAATTAATTTAATCATATAATCGTTTAAAATTATTTTTTTACAATTTTGAAATAAAATTTTAATATCTATTAAATTAGATAAAGAAATTTGATTCATTAAAGTAGCATTTTTTAGTTCATATAAACCAATTTTAGTTCTTTTTAATTGTTTTAATGCTCCGTAAGTATTCATATTTTTTCCAATATCTCTGATTAAACTTCTTATATAAGTTCCTTTAGATACATCTACTTGAAATTTAGCTTCTTGTTCTTTATTATCATATGAAATTAATTTCAAATTTGAAATGGTTACTTGTCGCGGAGGAATTTCTAGATATTTTTGTTTTCTAGCTAAATTATACATTTTTTTACCTTTAATCTTGACAGCAGAGAAAATCGGAGGAGTTTGCCAATATTGTTTGTTATTAAAAAAATCAAAATTTTTTTTTATCATAGATTCAGATAAAATTATGTTTTTAGTGTCCATTAATTTTCCATTAACATCTAAGGTATCATAATTTTTATTAAAAATGGCAGTTCCTTGATATTGTTTATCTAAATCGTTAAATAAAAATGCTAATTTTGTTGCTTTATTAATTATTACAATTAACAAACCTTCTGCTAAAGGATCTAAAGTTCCTGTATGTCCTGCTTTTTCTAAATTTAATTTTTTTTTGATAAATTTAACAACATCATGTGATGAAATACCAGAAGTTTTATTTATTAAAAAAAATCCCTCCATTTTGCTACAAATCATATTTTGTTTCCTATTTTTATTCAATATTAAAAATTCAAAAATATTATTTAATCTTCTATATCATCTGTTATAAAAGCGAATAATTCTGATAAAGATAAATAACCTACATTTTTTTTAATTAATTTAGTATTTTTATATAATAGTAAACTAGGATAACTTGTAATATTATATTTTTTAGCTAAAGCAAAGTTTTCGTGCCCATTAATTTTGATAATTTCAATATTGGGGTTTTCTTTTTTAATTTGTTCCAGATGAGGCATTAATTTTTGACAAGGAGGACAATGTGTTAGAAAAAAATCAATTAACAATAATTTATTTTTATTTTTAACAATTAATTTCTCTAAATTTTCTATAGAATTTTGCATTATTTATTATTCGAATCCTTTCTTAAATTTTAATAAATATATAACATACTTATATATTTAGTGAAAATTATTTTTGAGAATTTCATTTTTTCTCTAGATTTATGTAAATTAATGTTTAAAAATTAAAATTAATTTACGCTTATATATTATAATGATTTAAAGAAATTAAAAATTTTATTATTGCTATATAAATTGAATATTAATTTAAATTATTGTGTATTAATAATTATTTTTAAGTTATTTAATTTTTTTTCAAAATTTTTTAATACCAAAAAGTAATTGAATCAAAAAAAATAGGAATTATTATTTTTTTTGATAAAATTTAGTATGTATTAATCTTTATTATTAAAATAATAATATGTAAAAATGTTTTTTAAATTATTGAATCTTTTTATATTTTAATTATAATTATTAGATAAAAAGGTTTTTAAAAATACTATTTATATTTGTAATTATATAAATTTTTTTATTATATTAAAAAAATACATTTACAATTTTAATTTTGATTATTTATTGTTATATGAATAAGATTAAAAAAATTTTTCTTTATATTACTATGAATTTTTTAAAAAAGTGATTTACTAGGTGATAAAATAATGAAAATTGAATATATAAAAAATGATTTTGTGAAATATAATTTTGATATTAATCCTCAAGAATTTGAATTTTTTTTACAAAAATCTTTTGATAATATTAAAAACGATATTAAAATTAAGGGTTTTCGCAAAGGTTTTGTGAATAGATTATTATTTGAAAAACATTTTGGCGAAAGATTTTTATATCAAAAAGCTATTACATTTTTAGTTGAATCAAAAATTAATGAAATTTTGACAAAAGATGAAAATAAAATTATGGGAAAACCCGAGATTGTTGATTTTGATTTAAATAAAATAGAACGAAATCATAATTTTTCTTTAATAATTAAATTTGCATTAAAGCCAAAAATTGATTTGTGTGATTATAAAAATATTAACATCCCTATTAACAAAAAAAATCAAGATGTTTTAGTAACAGAAGAGGAAATCAATAAATCTATCCGACAATGGTTAAATATAGCATTTAGAGAACAAGGTTTTATATTAAAAAATAAATATTGTCAATACTTTTTTAATTTAGAAATACGACATAAAAATGTAGTTATTTTGACAGAAAATAATATCTGTTTTGATTTTAATAATGGCAATTTTAATTATATTATTGAACATTTATCTTCTCGCATATTAGGAATGAAAGAAAAAGAATATCGTAATTTAAAAATTAAATTTCCTAATACATTTTCAAATTCAAAATTATCTGGTAATAATGTTAAAATAAAATTATTTTTAAATAAAATTAATGTTATATCGGATATTGATTTGAACGCGGATATAATTAATCAATTGCATTTATCTGAAAATTTTCCTAAAATTGAAAATTTAATCGATTATTTCCGAAAACAATTGCAATTTAATAAAAAAGAAGTTTTAAAAAAACAAGAAATACAACAAATTGTGGAATATTTGTTAAAAAATTCAAGTATTGATATACCTCAACATTTATTACAAAATCATATTTCAATAACAGAAAATAAAATTCAACAACAATTAAAAAACAAAGATCCTAATTTAATCGAATATTTTCAAAAAAATAATTTGTCAGAATCAGATTTTAAAAAACAAATGATTGAAGAGAATGTGAAAAAAATAAAGATAGCCTTTTTGTTAGAAGAAATTGCTATTAAAGAGAATATTCGTATTTTAGATGATGAAATTAAAAATTTTTATCAAAATTTATTTCATAGTTCGAATTTTAATAATTTGGAAGATTTTCAAAAAAAATATGACTTTAACTATATTAAAACAACTTTATTACATAATAAAGTTATAGATTTTTTATGGAATAATTCCTCTTTTAATAAAAATTCTTAATTATTTTTAATATTTCAATTATTTTATAAAAATTAGAAATTAAATATTAGCTAATTTTTATATTATTAATAAGTTTAATTTTATTTTCAAGAGAGAGGCGAATAATGAATAAAAAAAATAAATTAACTCAAATAGAAGGCGATAATAAATTCGAATATATTGAAGGTGTTGAGGTTCCTTATGAATTGCCTGCAATTATTGTACGTGATGTGATACCTATTCCTAATAATGATTTTAGGATAGAAATAGGACGTGATTTTTCAATAAACGCTTTAAAACATGCCGAAAAAAGTAAATTTCCTTATGTAGTTATTTTGCCTCAAAAAATATTTGCTCTAGAAGATCCTGAAATAATAGATATTGCAGAATATGGGGTATTAGCTCGAATTATCGCTTCAGTTAAAATTCTTAATAGTTCTATTTATAAAGTTAAATTCCGTTTATTAAAAAGAATTAAAACAACTTCAATTTTGAAAAAAGATAATTTTTTTAATGCCACATATGTTCCAGTAACTACTGAATTAAGTGATGATATTAAAAAAGAAGAAGCTTTGATTAAATTAGTTATGGAACAAATAACTTCTAATACAAGTCAATTTTTATTTATATCTGAAAATAATTTGTTAGAACAAATTCAAAATGGTATTAATACCGAAAAAATAGCTGATTTAATTATTTTTGCTTTAAAAATTGATGAAAAAGAAAAATATAAGTATTTACAAGAAACAAATTTAAATAATAGATTATTTTATATTTTACAAGATATTCATAAAAAGATTGATATTATCGAATTAGAAAATAAAATAAATGAAGAAGTTAAACGTAGTATTGACGAAAATCAAAAAGAATTTTATCTTAGAGAAAAAATACGTGCTATTCAAAATGAATTAGGTGATAGGGCTAAAAAAGAAGAAGAAATAGAAACTTTACGAGCACAAATTAAAAATTCTAAAATGCCGATAAATATTAAAGAAAAAGCATTACAAGAATTGTCTCGTTATCAATCAATTTCTTCAGCGGTAGCTGATTCTTTTGTGATTAGAAATTATTTGGATTTTTTAATAGCTTTGCCTTGGGGTAAAAAAAGTAAAGATGTTAATGATTTAGAAAAAATTCGTATGGTTTTAGAAAAAAATCATTATGGTTTACAAGAAGCCAAAGAACGAATTTTAGAATATGCTGCTGTTAGAATTATGACTAAACATAACGCTCAAACGATATTATGTTTAGTAGGTCCTCCAGGTGTAGGTAAAACTACTTTAGCTATTTCTATAGCGGAAGCTTTAGGACGTAAATTTGTTAAACAATCTTTAGGAGGTTTGCAAGAGGAAAGCGAATTTAAAGGTCACAGAAGAACTTATGTTGGAGCTATGCCTGGCCGTATTTTGGATGGTATTAAAAATGTAGGAGTTATAAATCCTGTATTTTTGTTAGATGAAATAGATAAATTAGTAAATAATTTTCATCATAATCCGGAATCTTCTTTATTAGAAATTTTGGATCCGAATCAGAATAAAACTTTTGTAGATCTTTATTTATCTGAACCTTTTGATTTGTCGCAAGTATTATTTATAACTACTGCTAATGATATTAGTAATATTTCTGCTCCTTTAAGAGATAGATTAGAAATTATCGAATTAAATTCTTATACAGAAAAAGATAAGTTAAATATTGCTAAACAACATTTGATTCCGAAACTTTTAAAAGAACATGGTTTAAAAGCAACAAAATTTTCTGTTAGTGATTCTGCTTTAATTAAAATTATTAGGAATTATACTAAAGAAGCTGGAATTAGAAATTTAAGTCAAAAAATAGCTACTTTAATTCGCAAAACAATAAAAAATATTTTAATTAAAAAAATAATTTCCGCTAATATTAACGAAAATAATTTGGAAGAGTTTTTAGGAAAAATAATTTATTATGATTTATTAACCGAAAAAAAACCTCAAATAGGTGTTGTTAACGGATTAGCTTATACCACAGTAGGAGGAGATGTATTATCTATTGAAACTACTTGTTATCCTGGCAAAGGTAAGTTAGTTTTAACTGGTCATTTAGGAAAGGTTATTGAAGAAAGTGCCATTACTGCTTTTAGTTTTTTAAAAGCTAATGCTCACAAATTAGGAATCGATTACGACATGTTTAAACAAAAAGATTTTCATATTAATTTTGTCGAAAGCGCGGTTCCTAAAGATGGACCTTCTGCTGGTGTAACTATAGCTACATCTTTATTTTCTGTAATGACTAGTCAAAAGGTTAAAGAAAATATAGCAATGACTGGAGAAATTAGATTAACTGGAGATGTAGTAGCTATAGGCGGATTAAAAGAAAAAGTTTTAGCCGCTGATAGAATAGGTATAAACATCGTTTTTATTCCGAAAGCTAATTCTAAGGATATCGATGATATTCCTGAAGAAGTTCGTAGTAAATTAAAAATTATAACTATTCAAAATGTTAAAGATATCTTTGCTGAAGCTTTTATTTCTTCTTAATTTCAAATAGATGAAAATAATTTGGATATTTAATATTTATTGATTTGAAAATTTTTTCAAAATTATAATTTTAAAACTAATTTAAAAATTATTTTAACAATAAAAAAATACCAAAAAGATTAGATTAATTTGCATATATAGTTAGTATTTTTATTATCAAAAATAATTTAAGGCAAATAATGAATTTAATTTTGAAATATTTTGGTAAGATATTAGTAATAAGATAAAGAAAAATTTAATTTAAATTTTAATTTGAAATAGTTTAAATAGAATCTCTTTCAAAGATATTAAAGTTTTTATGCCGGAAAAAATATTTTTTCCGGTTCTATAAATAATTAATATCAAATTATAAAATCATAAATAAAAAATCTATTGAAAATTCATTAATCTATCATAATTTCAATGAATGTATTTAATTAAAAATTAATAAAAAGGTGATAATATGTTCGCATTACCTAATTATGTTATTTATATTATTTGTGTTATTATTCTTGTTAGTGTTTTGTTTTCATCTGAAACAGATGTCACTGATGCATTTGCAGAACAATATGGCACTTATAAAAGCAATCAAAGTATTGATAAATTTAATCGTTTCATTAGTATTTTAGTTTTAATTATCTTTTTGCAATTTTTTATTCAACAATCATTTTAATGATAATTGAAAAATTATATTTTAATAAAAATAAAATAAATATAGATATGTACAAAAAATATTGATTTTATTATATTTTTATATCTTTTTGTTATAATTTATGTTATAATAAGACAACATATTAATTGGATGATTTTAATTGTTTTAATAAACATGTATACATGAAACGATTTACTTAAACAATAAAAAATTTAATAAATGAATTATGAATATAATTAAATCTAAAAAAATGTAAAGGAGGTATATATGCCAAAAGTTATTACGAGAGAAAATGAACAAATTGAAGATGCATATAAACGTTTTAGAAGAGAAGTTTCTAAATCTGGTATTACTGCTATAGTTAGACAAAGAGCATTTTTTATTAAACCTAGTGTAGCGAGAAAAATGCGTGCTAAAAAATTTCAATTAAAAAAACGTTAATAAATTAAATATTTATTTTGATAAAAATGTTTTTTTATATTAAATTTAAATAAATTAAAAATTTTTTCAGTTTTTATTTTTATTTATTAAAATTGCAATAAATATAATTTGCGATAATAAATAAAAGTAAATTCTGAAAATTTCTTTTTTGTTATACAAATTTATCAAATTTTAATTTTAGATAAGATTTAAATTATGGATATTAAAATAGAAAACAATACTAATTTTGCAATTGATTATTTAATTCTTGTTTTAATTAAAATATTTCAAGATTTGGATATAGGAAAAAAAATAAATATTATTTTTGTTAACGATGATTATATGAAAAAAGTTAATAATTTTTATTTAAAAAAAAACTATACCACTGATGTTTTAGCTTTTAATGATTATACCGAAGATATTTCATTAGGAGATATTTTAATTTCTTTACCTAAAGCTTTTAAACAAGCTATTCAACATAATATTACCGATATACAAGAAGTTAGTTTTTTAGCTTTACATGGTTATTTACATTTAAAAGGTTATGATGATAAAACGGAAGAATCATTGTGTGAAATGATCGATTTACAACAAAAAATTTTAAAAAAGCATAATTTACATTTTGATTATTAAAATTAAAAAAATTTTTAAACTATTTTATTAATAAAAAGGAGGATCTTTTGTTTAAATCAGGATTTATTTCTATCATTGGCAATGCTAATGTAGGCAAATCTACTCTTATTAATCATTTAATTAATCAAAAAATATCGATAACTAGTTCTAAATCTCAAACTACACGTGATGCTATTATTGGTATTGATACTTCATCTTCTTATCAATTTATTTTTATTGATACTCCTGGTTTCCATTTTAATCGCAAATATTTATTAAATAAAATGATGCATCAAGTTACTTTGAGAAGTTTAAATGAAGCCGATGTTATTTTATTGATAGTTGATCAAGAATATAATCAAGAACAAAATTTTTTGGATATTATAAAAAAATATAATAAAAAAATTATTTTGGTCGTTAATAAAATGGATTTATATAAAAATATAATTATTGATAAAATTATCTTAAGTTATGTTCGAAAATTTCATTTTGATGCTGTTATTCCTATATCAGCTATTCATAATAATAATATAAATATTTTGAAAAAACATATTTTAGAATTTTTGCCTGAAGGAAAAATTTATTATCCACCTGATATTAAAACAAATATAAACCAAAATAAGTTAATATCTGAAATTATTAGAGAAAAAATTCTTTACTATTTGCATCAAGAAATCCCTCACGCTTCCACTGTTTTAATTGAAAATATTTTTCCTATTAATTCTTCTTCTATTATGAATATTTATGCCCTTATTTTAATCGAAAAAAATAATCAAAAAAAAATATTAATAGGTAATCAAGGTCATATGTTAAAAAAAATAGGAATTGAAGCTCGTAAAGATATTGAATATATTTTGAATAAAAAAATTTATTTAAATTTATGGGTTAAAGTTGAAAAAAAATGGCGTAATAATATTCATTATTTAAGGAAAATCGGAATATCATTAAATTTTAATTAAAAATAGCAAAGGATAAGTAAATGTTTTCTTTACAAGAGTTAATTAGTTTTGCAAAACAAAATGGTTTTATTTTCCCAGGAAGCGAAATTTATGGAGGTTTAGCTAATACTTTTGATTACGGACCTTTAGGGTGTTTGTTAAAACAAAATATTAAAAAAGCTTGGCAAAAAAAATTTTTTCAAGAGAGAGAAGATACATTATTATTAGATAGTTGTATAATATTAAATCCGAAAATTTGGGAATCATCTGGACATATTAAAAATTTTACTGATCCTTTATCAGAAAACAAGGATACTAATAAACGTTATAGAGCGGATCAGTTAATTAAAGAACATAATCCGAATGTAAATATTAACGAAATGTCTTTAGAAACTATGACACAATATTTAATTACCCATCGTCTTTTAGGTACTTCCAATTGGTCTCATGTTAAACAGTTTAATTTATTATTTCAAAGTCATCAAGGTTCAGTCCCATCTCAAAATAATATAATTTTTTTGAGACCAGAAACTTGTCAGGGCATTTTTGTGAATTTTAAAAATATTTTAAATACTTTTAGAAAAAAAATACCTTTTGGTATAGGTCAGATTGGTAAATCATTTCGGAATGAAATTACTCCGGGAAATTTTATTTTTAGAACTTGTGAATTCGAACAAATGGAATTAGAATTTTTTTATCATCCCGAAGAAACTCTAAAGTGGTTTGAATTTTGGAAAAAGTATACTTATGATTTTTTACTTAATTTAGGTTTAAAAAAAGAAAATTTAAAATTTAAAGATTATCATCATGCGGAATTAAGTCATTACGCTAGTAATACTACTGATATTTTATTTAATTTTCCTTGGGGTTTTGATGAATTATGGGGTATTTCTGTACGTAATGATTTTGATTTAAAACAACACCATAAATATTCAGGTATAGATTTAAGATATTTAGATCCACAAACAGGTAATAAATTTTATCCTTTTGTTATAGAACCTTCTGTAGGAGTTGAAAGATTATTATTAGCTATTATGTTGAATTGTTTACAAAAAGAGAATTTAGAAAACCAAACAGAAAGAATTTTATTCAAAATACATCCATTTTTAGCTCCTTATAAAATAGCAGTTTTGCCTTTAATTAAGAATATTCATCGAGAAAAAGCAAAACAAATACAACGTTTTTTGTGTAATTATTTTGAAGTTATTTATGATGAAACTAAAAGTATTGGTAAAAGATATAGAAGGCAAGATGCTATCGGCACCCCTTATTGTTGTACAATAGATCATCAAACTTTAGAACAAGATATTGTTTCTATAAGAGATCGAGATTCTTTAAAACAAGAATTTATACCTTTGAAAAATCTTAAAAATTACTTAATTGATAAAATATCTTTTTAATAACTTAATAAATTATTAAATTAATCTCGATTGGATAACAATAAATAAAAATAAATATGGATCAGATTAAAAAAAAAATATCATTTATTGACCAAATTAATCAAAAAATTTCTATTTACGAATTAGTTAGTCAAGCAGGCCTTTCTTTAAAAAAAAAAGGTAAAAATTTTATGAGTTTATGTCCTTTTCATGAAGAAAAAACTCCTTCTTTTTCTGTGTCTCCGGAAAAAAATATTGCTGTTTGTATGGCTTGTCATGAAGGAGGAAGTCCGACAGCTTTTTGGGCTAAATTAAAAAAAATAACTTTAGAATCAGCTGCGCATGAATTAAATTATAAATTTAATTTAAAAATATTAAATACACCTCAAGATTATGTACAAAATAAATTGATAAGTATTTTGGAATATGCTCAAGATTTTTTTACAAGCGCTTTACAATATATTTTACATAATATTGAAAATCATTATGCTTCTGATTATTTATTAAAAAAACGCAAATTAACTTTAGAATTAATTAATAAATTTCATTTAGGTTACGCACATGTTCATCCTCAGGCTCTTCAAAATCATTTATTACATAAAGGTTTTAAAATAGAAGATTTGTTAACGTTAGGTTTAGTTAGCAAATCGCAAAATAGTTCCGAAGAATATTATAGTTTTTTTCGTGATCGTATTATGTTTCCTTTGACGAATTCAAATGGTAAAATTATAGGTTTTACTGGTCGTTCATTAAAAGATAATCCAAATATTATTAAATATTTATTCAATAACAATACTATTTTGTTCAAAAAAACTAATGTATTATATAATTTATTTGAAAGTCTTGAATTTATTAAGCAAAAACAAAATGTTATTTTATGCGAAGGTATTTTTGATGTTATAGCTTTTTATAAGGTTAATATTTATAATACTATTGCTACTCTAGGAACTAAATTAACTTTAGAACACATTACTTTATTAAAAAAAAATACCAATAAAATTACAATTGCATTCGATGGCGATGAACCGGGAATAGAAGCTACATATAAAGCAGCTGAATTATTAATTAAATATAAAATGCGTGTTTTTATTTGGCATCCGCCCAATAATCAAGATCCAGATGAATTTTGGTCTAATCCGGATAATCAAAAATATTTTAATTATGAAAAATTATTACAAAACTCTCAAGATTATGTTTTTTATATGATCGAAAAATATTTAGAAAAAGGTTTGGATACAACCATTTTAAATAAAAATATCTTAAATTTAATTCAATATTATGATGAACAAACTAAAAATGATTATTTTCAAATTATTTATAAAAAATATTCTCTTTTTATAGCTAATGATATTTATAATACAAAAATTATGAATTTACAAGATTATAAAACACTTATGTGTCAAAATTATTTTCAAGAAATTCCCAAACCAACTAAAAGTATTGTAAGTCTTGTAGAAAAAGAAATTTTAATTGAAATTTTATTAAATCCAGAACATTTAAAATCAATTAAACATGATATTTATGATTATGTAGTTTCGGATATAAATATTTTAAAATTAATAGACCAAATTGATATTTATTATCAAAAGGATGCGACAGAAAATGAAATAAAAGATGGTATTGATTTAGAACGTTTTATGGAAATTTATGGTGATTTTATATCAGAATTATCAAAAGAAATTGATATTTATGGTTTATTTTTAGAAATTAAAAATAGTTATTTATTTAAAAAAAAAATACGTATCCAAAAATCCGAAAATTTAACTGAATTTTATTGTTATTTAAAAAGGCATTTAATGGATCAAATGAGACAAGAATTAAAAATTCTTAAAAATAAATTGCAAAATTTATCAGAACAAATTATAAAAACTAATAACAAAACAGATGATGATCTAAAAAAATTAATATTATTAGAAATAGCCCGTAAACAAAGAGAGTTATTAAAGTTGAAAAATATAGGAGTTTGTGATGAATCTAAAAATGACAATTAAAAAAATCTACAAACAAAAAATTTTGCAATTTGAAAAAATAGGTGAAACAGTTCTCGCTGATATTTTCAAAAGAGAATTAAAATGGTTTAATTGTAATATAAAAGATATAAATAATATTTATAAAAAAATGGTTAAATTTTTTTTAATTAATAGTAAGTTAATAAATAAAAAAATATCTAAAAGTATGAGACCAATAAAATCTCAAAGTTATTTAGAAAATTCTGATTATAATACAATAGACATAGAAGATTTAGAAGATGAAAATATTAATATTGAAACTATTCGTTCCGAAGATATACAAGAAGATCTTAATTTAAAAAAAATTGCTAATTCGATTAAAGTTGATGATCCGGTAAGAATGTATTTGAAAGAAATCGGACAAATACCCTTATTAACTTTAGAAAAAGAAAAAGAAAATTCTAAATTAGTTTACGAAGGCGTAAAAGCTAAACAAAAATTAGAAGATTTTAAAAATAAATTAATATCTCTAACTAACGAAGAATTAGAACAACTTCAATTATCCATTAATAAAGCTGTTATAGCAAAAAATAAATTAATTGAAGCTAATTATCGCTTAGTAGTATCAGTAGCTAAATTATATATAGGCAGAAAAATTAAATTTTTAGATTTAATTCAAGAAGGTAATATGGGATTGATGAGGGCTGTAGATAAATTTGATTATACCAAAGGTTTTAAATTTTCTACTTATGCAACTTGGTGGATTCGACAAGCTATTACTAGAGCTGTTGCCGATCAATCTCGTACTATTAGGTGCCCAGTTCATGTTTCAGATATTTTAAATAAAATTTCACGTTTAAGAGGGAAATTAACTCAAGATTTAGCTCGAAAGGCAGAAAATCATGAAATAGCTAAAGCTATGAACTTAGAAACAAAAAAAATTAATGATTTGCAAATGATTGAAAAAGAAACTATTTCTTTAGAAACATCTATTCGTGATGAAGATGATTCTTCTTTAGGGGATTTTATTAGCGATCCTAATGCTATTTCTCCTCATGATTATATGTTACAAGAAACTTTAAAAAAAACTTTAGAAGAATCATTAGAAGAAGCTTTAACTCCTAGAGAACAACTTGTTTTAAAAATGAGGTATGGAATTTTAGAAGGAGATAACAGAGTACACACTTTAGAAGAAGTTGGAGCTAAACTAGGTGTTACACGTGAACGTATTCGCCAAATAGAAGCCAAAGCTTTAAGACGTTTAAGATCTCCTTCAAGGCAAAATAAATTAAAAATTTTATATAAAAATATCAATAGAAAATAAATATGAATAGAATTTTATTTATAGCTTCGTTAATTAAAAATTATAATACAGTTGCTGATATCGGTACAGATCATGGATTAGTATTAAAAAAAGCATTAGATTTAGGATATATTCGTAAAGGAATTGCTGTAGATATCAGTGCTAAAGCTTTATCTCGAGCTCGTAAAAATTTAGAAAATTATCCTGTTCAATTTTTTGTTAGTGATGGTTTTCAAAATATTTCTGTAGATTTTGATTTAGCAGTTATTTGTGGTTTAGGAGCTTATACAATTATAAATATATTAAAAAATGCTCCAATTACTAAACCATGTTTGTTAGGTTGCCAAAGTAAAATACATTTATTGTTTGATTGGTTAAAAAAGAATGATTTTATTATTTTAAAACATTATGTTTTTTCTGAGGGCGCCAAAGAGGCCTAAATTTCGTGCTATCTAACCAATAGCCAGGGCCGATAAACCCTGCAAGGAGATGGTCGGTTTGGCAGACGAAAGAATGTCAGATTAGAGCAGACCATAAAAGCGAGTTGCGACGAAAGCAAATTAGTCAAAAAGACTTCGCCACCGAATAATTCTAGGGAGAAGCCTGAGATGGCCTAAGAAGGAAAATTGAGGTAATAATGAGACCTGTTCCGGAAGTTGCTTACAACGGACAGTCCAGAGTCTACTAGTGTATATCAGAAGCACGGAGTAGTTTATCAGATAAGAAACCTGGAATCAGCCTCCCAAAGAGGATACTTCCCCTAAAGAATTAAGGTCGAAATTTAGCGTAACTTGGAGAATCCTAACACCAAGTAATGAAATTTACTAATCCGAAAATAAAAGCCCGGATGGTCAAGGATAAAGAGTCTTTTTAGTAGTCGTAAGGGTAAACCTAAATTTGGAATAATTTAGTTAATCGGCTTACCGAGAAGAGAGTTAATGACTCTTATAGGGCGAAAGAAGATAGTAATTTATTGTTTATGCATTGGGACCGCGGAAGCTAGGGATGATTTGGAGTTAAGCTTCCGCGAACTATGAATAAGATTCACGACCAATCTTTAAAACAACGTCCATCAACAAAATAAGAACTCAAGTGAGAGATAAACACCTACCTCATGTTTAATGGGGGGGTTCTGTCAACTAAGGGGAAGAAACAGTCGGATTTGATGGGAGAACCACAAGTGACATTAATTTAATGACATTAAATAAGGATCACCAAAAATATGTTCATAACCAAGACAATCTGAAACCGGTTAGGTCAAGAATAAACATTTAACTAGTGGTGACATGAAGTTAAACCCGGAAAAGGGATAAATTAGGGAAAGCGGTGTGCTGGGAAACTGGCTCGCACCGTTTGGACGGGGGCTGTTTGTAATATTTGATAGCTTTCAAAGAAACGCAAATAATCTATCCGTATAATATATCTGCTATCATTATGAATGCTAATCCTTGGGCGCCAAAAGAAGCCTAAATTTCGTGCTATTTAACCAATAGCCAGGGTCGATAAACCCTGAAAGGAGATGGTCGGTCTAACAAACGAAAGAATGTCAGATTACAGCAGACCATAAAAGCGGGTTGCGATGAAAGCAAATTAGTCAAGAAGACCTCGCCACCAAATAATTCCATGGAGAAGCCTGAGATGGCCTAAGAAGGAAAATTGATGTAATAGCATGACCTGTTTCGGAAGTTGCTTAAACGGACAGTCCAGAGTCTACTAATATAAAAAGGATGTATTGGGTAGTTTATCAAAGAAGCCTGGAATCAGCCTCCATAAGAGGGTACTTCCCCTAAGGAATTAAGGTAGAAATCTAGTGTAACTTGGAGAATCCTAAAACGAAGTAATTAAATTTACTAATCCGGAGATAAAAGCCCGGATGGTCAAGGATAAAGAATCTTTTTAGTAGTCGTAAGGGTAAACCTAAATTTGGAATAATTTAGTTAATCGCCTTACCGAGAAGAGAGTTAACGACTCTTATAGGGCGAAAGAAGATAGTAATTTATTATTTATTCAATGGTATCAAGAGAGGGGTTGATATATTATGTCAACAACTGTTTCACTCGAAACTAAACTTTCGCGAACATAGAATATCGTTCATCAAATGGTTGCTCCCTAAAAAGAGAATTACAGCAGGGAATGAATAACTTCTATAACACGTTAACAGCGTTCAATAAAATTGCTGCTAATAAAGGGGTGGGAACACCCGGAATTAACAACGAAACCATCGATGGAATTAATCTAGAAAAACTAGAAAGGTACCATCAGGAATACGTCAATAATGGTTATAACCCCCAAACCAGTTAAAAGAATTCTCATTCCTAGTGATAATAAAGGAACCAGACCCTTAGGGCTACCTACTATCAAAGACCGACTAATACAAAAATGCCTCGAACAACTCTTAACTCCCTATTTTGAAAATATTTTTTCAGAATGGAGCTTTGGATTCAGAACCAAAAAATCTGGTCATGACGCCATCAAACGCGTCAAACAAAGATTTAAAGGAATTGATTACATTATCAAAATCGACTTAAAAGGCTACTTTGATACCATCAATCATGAGATTCTCATAAGAACCTTAAATCGATTCATCAGAAAGAATAAAGTCCTCTCAACCGTTAACAAATGGTTGAAAGTCGGCTTCATGAAAGATGGGATCAAATACGAATCCTTATCAGGTTCTCCTCAAGGGGGAATAATCTCTCCTCTGTTGGCGAATGTATATTTACATGACATCGACCTAAAAATGGAGGAACTGATCAAAGAAAGGAAGCCGATTAGGAAGAACAACCCAGAATATCGGAAAGCATGGCTTAAAAACCATCACCATCAACTAGGGATCGATAGTCGTATTAATTTGAACCCAAAGACAAGAGTTGAGTACATCCGCTACGCTGATGATTTTATCATTGGTGTTAAGGGCGAGTATGACAAAGCCGAAAGGATTAAGAATCAAGTAACACAATGGCTAAAACAAGATTTGAAACTTACCATTAGTAAGAACAAATCAAAAATTGTCAAAGCCAATAAAGGCACAAGGTTTTTATCCTACATGATAAAGGTGAATCCCACCAATAAAACTCGTATAAGGAAATCTACAAAGAATTCCTTAAACGGTAAAGTTCAAATCCAAGTTCCCAAAATGAGAGCCAAAGAATATGGACACGAATATAATTGGTTAAAAGAGGGAAAGGTAAAACACGACGAAACATTAGCGAATAGAGACGAATTAGAGATAATCCGGACCTACAAAGCAATCGTTAGAGGAATTATCCAATACTTTTGTTTGGCTAACAATCTCGGTGTTTTAACCTATCTAAACTATCTAGCTGAAGATAGCTGTTTGAAAACGCTGGCAAGAAAACGAAAAACGTCGATTGCCAGAGTTCGAAAGAAACTTAAACTTGGGGTATCTCCTATATTAACAAAGGAAAGACTCAATACGAACCATGGGAAGTCTACTCTTGGGATAAAATTAAAAAAATGCGTAACTATAAAGGGAATCCGGATATTACTATTAATAGATTTATATTCCAAGGTCGCACGCATCTAA